>SVPL01000048.1 GCA_015065925.1 Oscillospiraceae bacterium | reverse complement strand
GGGGCGGCAAAAGAGGCAAAGGCAATAGGCTTGAACAAAAGTGAAAGCCAGCGTCTTTAGGCGCTGGCCGGTAACAGAGGCTTTTAGCCTCAGAGCAAACCACCCGTTTGACGGGTGGTTATGATTAGAAAATTTTTTTAATATTTCTTATATCTGAATTTTCATTAATAGCCTTTGCAATGGCAACGGCAGCGCCCTCACCCATTGCAACACAGTTACCCGTTACACGGTAGGATGCGTGGGAATAAAAGTCACCCGAAATACATCTACCAACCGTTAAAAGTCCGTCAATACCCTTTGGTAATAAGGCTCTTAGGGGGATTTCGTAAGGCACAACACTTTTACAGGACTGTTCAAAATTATCGTCGTGAATATCCACATTAAAGCTAACCTTAAAGCCTAAATTATCCTCAAAGGTTGCGCCGCTTACAATGTCCTCAACCGTCATATAGTAGTCACCTATTATATGGCGGGTTTCCCTTACACCGATTTGCGGAGCAGTCATAATAAGGTCGGAGTCCTTAAACTCGGGTATATATTTTTTAAAGAAATTAAAGGTTTCATAAACGCGGTCGCGACCTTCAAGCTCGGCTTCTGAAAGTTCAAAGGGGTCAGTACCATTTTTGTTCCTTATATGAACAAGCTGAACAACGGCATAGCCATCCAAAGGAAGCCAAATTACATACGGCTTATCAAAATCAATATTGTAGCCTGTGTTATATGTATCACAAGCCTTTTTCATAAGACTGTAAAGCTCGTCGGGTTTATTTTGACGGAATTTTGGATTTGAGATTAAAAACATTGTTGTCATTGCCTGAGCAGAGCCATCCTTTTCATTACCGAAAATATAGTCTGCACCTGCGGCAACGGCAACATCACCGTCGCCTGTGGCATCTATTACATACTTTGCCTTAAACGCCATTCTGCCGCCCTTATTTTGAACAATAACACCTACAACTCTATTATCTTCTTTAATAACATTAGAAAAATATGTATGAAAAAGGATTTTTACACCCGCTTCACGCATTTTGGTATCAAGCATATTTTTCATAGCCTCAAAGTTATAGGTCTTACCCCAAAAAGCGCCAAAATTTCCGTGAATAGCAAGTTCGGTGGTCATCTCTTTAACCAAGCCCTCTTTATTAGCGTAATCGAAAAAAGGGTTAACAAGAGAAGCCGTCCAAGTACCGCCGAAAAATCCATAACGCTCTATTATAAGGGTTTTAAGCCCTTTTCTACCCGCAGTAATAGCCGCGCCTATGCCTGCAGGGCCACCGCCTACAACTATTACATCATAACTATCTACAACTTTTGTAGAAAAGCTTTCTTTAATACATTCCATTTTCAAAAACCTTCCTAAACAAGAATGTTTTAAACGCACTTATTGGGCGTACATACAGCACGCCCAATTAAGCTTTACTCATTAGATTATACCAATATATGCCATCGGTGTCAATATTAAGCTTTAATTGATGTATAAATCGCAAAACCGCCGGTTGGCAATAAATCCACAAGTTTATTCTCAACCGACTTATAAGCACGGTCGGCGGGAAGAATTTGAGTAGTACCGTCTGCCTTGCAGGTTGTGGGATCATAAAGATGACGATATAAGGTTTTGCCACCTAAAGATTTTTCAAATTCTAGCTCAAAGCCCTGTGCTCCACCCGAATAGGCATTTACGGCAATTATGGTAATATCGCCATTTTTGTTTGTAGCGTAAGCATAATAAAGTCCGTAAGCATTGTCATATTCAACGGTATAAACAATATCGGTAGTGGATAAGAACTTAGAAAGCAACGCAAAAGCGTAATACTGAGTAGTAGGAACGGTTGTGAAGTTAAGACCTAATGCCAAGCCACACATTTGAATACCGTTGGTAAATTCACCGCTGGATTGTGTATTGTTTGGCCATTGCTGACTGTATAAAGTCCAAAGCATTGAGTTTTCAATACCGAATTCCATTATAGCAGTAGCACAAACACCAAGCTGAGTACCACGCCAAGGGCTCTCTCTATGAAGCTGGGCATAGCCTACCTCACCAACATTCCATTCATCAATCCAGAAGGGCTTTGTTGAGCCAACTTCATTGCGAAGCTGGTCTAACAAATAATCCTTATAGGTGATTTGCATAAAATCATAGCAGGTATCCTGTGTAGCGTCATTTGGCTTTACATAGTTATGGGATGAATAAACATCTAAATACTCATCACCGCCGCGCTCGGCAACATACTTCATAAAATCGCCGGCATTACCTCTATAACCATCACTATAAGTAGCCTGATTTGGACCTACAAGAATATACTTATCTCTAAGCCCCATTTCTTTTAAAGATGCATCCAAGGCTTTGGCGCACTCAATCCACTTATTCCACATATCAATACGATATGCGTCGTCTTTTCCATCACCGCGGTTTTTGGCATTTGTATCGTTCCAATCCACCTTACCAGGTTCGGTGAACAAAATAAGAGTATTGAGATTTGTAAGACCGTGGGAACGGAAATTAAGGATAGATTTTTCCATCCAGGTTAACCAATTGTTTAAGGTTGCATTCCAATTGCCTTCAACATAAAGCTCCTTAGAACCTATTGAGGAAGAATCGTCAACCAAAGCGTGATGACTCCAGCCTGTTGTGATACCAATATCAATATTACGTTTTTTAAGCTCTAAGCCAGCCTTGTAAAATGCCTTAATGTACGCGGTATTTTCAAAGTCAAAATCTTGTGTCGAGGCATCGTAGGTCATATAGGTATTCCAATCACTTCTAATAAGGTCAATACCTATAGTCTGCATACGGTTAAACTGCTCCTGAGCCTGTTCTTCGGTATATTCGTTCTGCTTGTTTTTGTATGGCATATATTCATACATCTGATGAACAATAGAACCAAAACCGCGATAGGTTGTCATAACAGGAGATGAACCATTTTTAACGGTTGCATTACCAATGAAAACCTCTTCATCAGAAGCTTCATCGCCATAGTCAAAATCATCTTCTATATATTCGTCGTCCCAAATGTCATCCTCAATAGTTTCTTCGCTGGAAACATCTTCGGGTTCGGAAGAAGGTTCATCTTCAGAGGTAACGTCAGAAGAAGTTTGATTTTTTGAAGATATATTATCATTATTATCTTTTTTACTACAACCTGCAAAAACTGACACAGAAATTGTCAAACATAAAATCAATAATAAAGCACTACGCAAAATCTTAGTCATTTTGGTTACCTCCTTTTTTATTTTTATTAGTTCGTTTGGCGGTAAATAGCATTGCCAAAGCAGAGGGAATGAGAATTAAGGCAACAACCATAAGTGAACGCTCGGAATAATCACCTGTGTTGGCGTTTTCACCGTAATCTCCTTCCAAATCTCCGTCGGAGGGATTATCTACAGCCCCGTCAACGGTTGTACCATCGGCTAATTTATAGAACAATGTAGGACTGTACCAAACAGGATTTTCATAATCGTAACTATTATCTGTGTAAACATTGGGGTTTACCGAATGTGTAGCATAACCTAGCTTTGTAACGGTTATTTCGTCAATATCAAGCGCATTGGAGCCAGCGCTGATTTTAATATTTACATTTGTATAGCCTTCGGGATTATCGGCAATATACAGGTGTGCGCCCATTCTTTGCCATTTACCAGTTGCCTTGGGTTGGAACACTGCTTTATTTTCTAAAATATCAAAGGAGTCACCCCAAGGATTGCCGTTATCATCCACAATACTTACCGAAGAAGTACCATCTTTATCTGTTCTTAAGGAGAAAGCTACAACATATGTAACACCTGTACGAACTTGGAAGGAATAGGTTTTGGATTCATTACCCGAAACAGAAAGATAGTTAGTACCTTTTTTACCTTCATTTTTAATTGTCCAACCCTTTGGTAGCTTACTGCCCCAATCGGCATCGGTAGTTTTTTCCTCAAAGGAAGGATTTTTAACATTGTTAAAGAAATCCTCGCCGTAAAGAATATCCGACTCAAAATCAACTATACCATCAACATACTTAATAAACTCAAAGCTTTTAATATGTACATCAGATTTACAGTAAGGTGTACCTATAACCACATTTGCTAAAACTGTATCGGGAGAATTGTTAGAATAAATATAGGTATATGTTCCCCATTTTTTTGCACAATGGTATCGGTTATTAGGTTCACAATCACATTGACCTGATAAAGTTGATGTATAAGAATAAGGATCCTTTTCTAATGCACCGCTTTGAAGAACATTTGGTTTATCAAACTCCGAAATACCAAATCTGAAAAATCCGAGGTCGTGAACACCATAGCTTTTATCTCTGATATCGGGAATTCTTGTAGTAATTCTAATCATATAGGTGGAATACGGTTCAAGCTCAACCGATTGATAAAGCATATCGCTCTCGCCCAGCTTCACAAAGCTTTCACCCTTAACCGTAACATATTCAACAGTATCATTGGCAGTAGAGATATTGTTTGTACCCCAACCGCTAAGGTCTTCTGTTGCAAAATCGGAATTATCTAACATTTGATTGGACTCGGGATTGTTTTTATCCAAAAAGCGTGCATAAATTATATCGTTGCTTGTAACTGTATGATTATATTCTGCGGTATCTGAGATTAAAGTACCATTAATGTACCAACCGCCAAAAGCAGAGCCTTCATTGGGTGTTGCAGTAAGGGTTACCATTTCTCCGGGAGATACCAAGCCTTTTTTAGAGCTTGTAACGCTACCCGAACCACCGTGACTGATAGCGGCAACCGAAACACCTGTTGCATCCTCTTTAATAACTATAGCTACATTATCAATAGAGTAGTTAGATTCACCCTGATTATTATACGCGCCGATTACAAACCAGGTTTCCATATCAGTTGTAGGAGTATATGTATATGAAATACTGTTCCAGGCGTTTTTGTCAGTGGTAGTAATCATATTTGCAAGACTCTTATATTTATTTCCTGTAGCGTTAGGATCTATAAAGTTTGCATTACCAAGTCCGCCATTGGGGTTTGCTAAAAATCCGCTACGGTAGAAGGATTCATACTCCTCCGGAATGGCTGCGAAATCATCAAATTTCAAATCAAAGCTTATGAGATATTCGGTATTAGCCTGAAGGTTTACTTTTTGCATAAAGGCAACGGCGCCTTTACCTGTAGTTTTAACTACTGCACTACCTGTTTCATCATCAACAACAACTGTTGCTTTAGAACCGCCTGCGGTTACTACAACATTCCAGCCAACAGTAGAATTGGTATCAAACTTACCGTTTTTAATAATGGCATCATCGTCACCCAAATCAAGCTCAAACTTAGCCTTAAGTTCAACGCTTTCGGTAACAGTAAAGGTATATTCCGCATCGGCAGAAACAAGCTCGTTGCCCTTATACCAGCCTGCAAAAATGTAGTTTTCATCGGGTGTTGCGGTAACTGTTGCGGCTGTTCCAAGCTCAACCTTGCCAATAGGATGGGTTACGGTACCTCCACCATCGGTAACAGCCGTAACTGTAATGTAACCTTCAGCACTAAGCAAAGAAACATTATCAATGGAAAAGTCGCCTTCTCCCTTACCCTGAGTATTACCGCCGAAAGCTAACTGATACATACCATCTTCATCTGCGGTAAATCTAATTGTATAATGCTTCCACTGACTTGACTGTTCAAGATATTCAAGAACAAAATCGGTTGCTATATTTATAGATTGCTGACCTTTTATCACGCTTACAACAAACATATCCGAAACGGTTGCCTTTGCATCAAACTCCAAAACGTACTCACCTGCGGTAAGGTTAACATACTGACCGAAGGCACGAATGTACTGATTAGAATCCTTGGTAGCACCGCTTGTGATGTAGCGTGTACCGTTTTTCTCTGCGCTATCCACAGAAGTAAAGTTAGCAGTTTCGGTTGCTTCCATTCTGGCAACACCTGAATAGATTTTACCCCACTTGCCTTTAACGGCAGTTACGCTTACATCTGAAATTTTATCGGTAGTAAAGGCGGTTTCAAAGTCACCGTTTACAACGAGATTTGGATTTTCTTCAACATAAGCCTCAATTGAAACATTATCAATGGAGAAATCCCCTTCTCCCTTGCCTTGAGTATTACCGCCGAAAGCTAACTGATACATACTGTCTTCATCTGCGGTAAATCTAATTGAATAATGCTTCCACTGACTTGACTGTTCAAGATATTTAATAACAAGATCAGTTGCTATATTTATAGATTGCTGACCTTTTTTAAGGCTTACAACAAACATATTCGAAACGGTTGCCTTAGCATCAAACTCCAGAACATACTCACCTGCAGTAAGGTCTGTATACTGACCGAATGCACGAATGTACTGATTTGAATCCTTTGTGGCACCGCTTGTAATGTAACGGGTGCCGTTTTTCTCAGCGCTGTCGTCAGATGTAAAGTTAGCGGTTTCGGTCGCTTCCATTCTTGCCACACCTGAATAGATTTTACCCCACTTGCCTTTAACGGCAGTTACACTTACATCTGAAATTTTATCGGTTGTAAAGGGCTGTTCAAAATCGCCGTTTACAATATAATTTGGATTTTCTTCTACGAAAACTTCAAGAGAGACATTATCAACAGAGAAATCGCCCTCTGCACCGCCCTGAGTATTACCACCAAAGGCGATTTGGTAAACACCTGCAGTTTCAGCCGTGAATTTAATGCTATAGTGTTGCCACTGAGCAGATTCATCCAAATACTCATAAACCATATCGGTTGCAGAATTTAAAGAACCCTGTCCTAATCTGATGCTTACGGCAAAAAGATTTTTGGTAGTGGATTTTGCGTCAAATTCGAGAATATAGTCGCCTACAGGAAGATCGATATACTGA
Organism: Oscillospiraceae bacterium; assembly: GCA_015065925.1. GTDB lineage: Bacteria > Bacillota > Clostridia > Oscillospirales > Acutalibacteraceae > UMGS1279. Next base: position 14,926 of record SVPL01000048.1, on the reverse strand, counting down.
CCGAATGCGCGGATGTATTTATTAGAATCCTTGGTAGAACCGCTTGTAATGTAGCGAGTACCGTTTTTCTCAGCACTATCGGCAGATGTAAAGCTTGCAGTTTCGGTTGCTTCCATACGGGCAACACCCGAATAGATTTTACCCCATTTACCAACAACTGCAGTAACGGAAGTATTAGAGATAGTGTCGGTTGTAAAGGGCTGTTCAAAATCGCCGTTTACAATGTAATTTGAGGTAGACTCCCCGCTTGATACAAATTTTGCGGTAAGCTCGGTGCCTGCATTGGCAGTGAAGGTGTATACGGCTTCATTGGAAACCTTAGCACCGATAGCATCATACCAACCGTCAAACAAATAACCTAAAGATGCTTTTGCTGTTACCGTAACACTATCACCCTTAAAGGTTTTAACAGTATTAGAAACAGCACCGCCCTCACCTGCAACGGTGGTAACGGTAATTATATCCTCCGTTTTGGCAAGGAAAACATTATCCACAAAGAAATTGGCTTTGCCATCACCGTTATACGAGCCAATAACAAAATATGTGGTCATATTGGTGGAAGGAGTATATGTGAATGTGTGTGACTTCCAGTTAGTTGCATCATTTCTTTGATTGCCATAAACAGAATAATACTTGTTTCCGCTTGCATAAGGCCCTACAAAATTAGAATTACCAAGTGCACCTACGGAACTTGCAAAGCCTACACGGTAAAAGCTATCATAGGTTGCGGGAACTGTAGCATTGGTATCAAATTTAAAATCAAAACCAATGGTATATGTAACCCCTGCTTCAAGATTTACCTTTTTAAACATAGAAAGACCGGGAATAGCCTTTAAAACGCTGTTCTCCCCTTCTTTAACTACAGAAAATGCGGCAGAGGAATTTCCTGTATTGTTAAAGACCTCCCAATCGGTAAATCCATTTTCAAACTTACCATCTGCAACCAAATTAGTGCTTGCGGCAAAAGCCGAAAATGTAAATACAGTAATAAAAGATGTTATAAGCAATAAAACAGAAAGTAAAATTGCTAACGGCTTTTTGTACATACAATGCACACTCCTTTTGTGATTTCTACAATTGTATAATATAACAAAAACACATCACAAGTCAAGAAAGATTTACTGTAAAAACTATCCAAAAACAGTCTTAAATGTTTATTTTTGACATATTTATATAAAAAAAACCTCTAAAAAGCCGTTATTTAAGGGAATAATCGACTTTTTAGAGGTTTAATAAAATGTTTAAAAATCACATATCAAAATCAATCAAATTTTATGGTATGTACCAAAGAATAACAACCATTTTCAGCAAGAGCTATAATATCCTTTTTATTTTCAATTTTTTTATCGCTGTCTAAATAATCGGGCATACCGTCCCAAGGCTCAATGCAAAGGTACTCTGCACCCGGCTTAGTCCAGATAAGAAGGTTTTTAAAGCCGCTGTAATCCACCTCAATTGTGTGAGTGTTATCCAAATTTTTAACCCAAACCTTTTTTGAGGCAATATCAGGTAAAATAATGGCATCATCTTCAAAAAATTCATCATTCATATAAAGCTTATTGCCATCCATAGGAAGGGGCTGGCTTTCACCGTTAATGAAGTTACCTGTTACAAAATATCTTGCAAGAGGCTCTGTTTTTTCAAATTCAACATAGTAGCTTTTAAGTCCACCGGGGCAAGAATAAGCCTCATGCGCACCAAAGGAGAAATAAATATTTTTAGTGTCAATATTATTCACCTTGTATTCAACAACGAGATTATTTTTTTCAAGGGTAAAAATAACCCTGAACTCAAATTCAAAGGGATACTGTTTTTTAAGCTCAGCATTATTTTTAAGTAAAAATACAGCTTTTGTCTCCTCTACGGTCTCAACCTCAAAATCGGAAAGTCTTGCAAAACCGTGCTTATCCAAATTATAGGCTTTTTCTTCATAAATAAACTCGTCGTCCAATAAACCGCCAACAATTGGGAACAGCACAGGTGCCCTACCCGACCAAACATCAGGATTACCCTGCCATAAATACTCATAACCGTCCTTACCTTTGATGCTGTAAAGCTCCGCACCAAAGGGATTTATTGTAACAGTTAAAAATTCATTTTTAATATTAACCATAAATTACACCTCAAAATAGTAAATTTTATTTTAATTTATTGTAGCATATTTAAAAAGCATTTACAAGTGTTATACAATTTAAGTTAAATAAATTTCTAACATTAAAATGGGACTGCACACTTTAGCGGACAGTCCCATTAACATATTATTTTTGTTTCCTTCCAATATAAAGCGGGATTGTATAGCTTTCCATAAAGATTGGGGGCATATCCTCTCGCTTAAGTTCCTTGGTAACGCCGTTTTGTGTTTCTCTTACGGCGATTGGCCAGGTTTGCCAGGTTTTCATTCCCGAGGTTCCTGCAAAAACGCTGACACTTGACTCATTGTTTATAATGGCGGGATGCTCCATACCAAGACCTATGGTAAAAATACCACCTATAACCTCGGTAAAGCCTCCGTTTAAGGTTTCGTAGGCTATGCCCTCCTCTTCGGTTTTACATCCCATAACCCATAATAATCCGCCATCATTTACAACCTCGTGCAGGGCTCTTTCGGGGTTGATTTGTCTACAGTAAACCTCTTGTCCCCAAAACTTAAAAAACGGTCTTGTTCTGTCATAGGGGAATTTTTCTTCACCCGGTAACGGTGCTTTTCTTCTACCTGCACCGGGTATTCCTCCAATTGTACCGCCCGTATTTTCCATAAACACCTTACCACCCTTGACGGTATTAAAGTAAATGGAAGCTGTTTGAACATGTACATCACTTAGAATTACGGTTCTTTTAGAGGCGTGCTCCAAAAAGGTCATATATCCAAAGAACTTTTCAAAGGCAAATAAATCCTCAATAATTAACGGCTCATTTGAATCTTCTTTAACCAAAAATGTGCCTGTATCAGCCATTTTACAAAGCTTTTCGCCCGATGCTAAATCACAGTACATAAAATTAACACGTTTAACGGTTTTGGGTATTTCAATAACTCCATTAATTAAATATCTGCCGGGATTAAAATAAACGGTGGATTTACCGCTGTTCATTGCAGCGCGAATAGCATCGGTATCATCATTTATTCCATCGCCCTTTGCACCGAAGCTGTTTACGCTAACCCAGTTTTCAGGTTCATCCCACAAAACCTCGGGAGTATCTAAAACGGGCAAATTCAAAGAATAGGCGTTCTCCTGTTCAAAAGCAAACTTAGGCCCGTGGGAGCAGTATTCCTTTAAATAATCCTTAACCGAAGGCGCACTTGTAAAGGTCATATCCTCACGGATAATATATTCATAGCCTTCCGATTTAATGTTTCTTAAAAAGCACTGTCCGTAGTTATAACGAATTGCGGTTTCAAGCGGATTTCCGCCCGTAAACACAGCGTCGGTTAGGGTTACAATACCTATTTTGCCGTCGATTTTAAGTACAGGCACTTGGTTTTCACTTATTAAATCGCGGATTGAAATAACGGTATTACCCGCATAAAAGCCCACTCGATTTTGATGCTTTAAGGTAATATGCTCAAAGGTAGTATGCAGCACTGCGGGAGTAACCTTTATTCCGTAATTAAAGCCAATAACCTCTAAATTTTTAACATAGCAAGCGGAGATTTTTTCATTCAAAACCGAAAAACCTGTATTACCGCGATACTCGGGGTCCTCAGAAATAATACGGACATTTCTAACCGCGCCTGTATTATTTGCAAAATAACGCACACCCGTAGCACCAGGGTTACCTTTACCAACGCTTATGGTAAGGTTTTCAAGCATATTTGTCATTGCTATGTTAGATGCCTCACCCTGAATGAAGCTAATAACAGGACGGTCGTTGCCATATTCAAAAGCGGGTAGATTATCCTTTAGTTTAATGGTAACACCATCCATACTTTCGCCCATAAAACGAAGCTGACAGTTCATTTCCAAATGGCGAAGACCGGAAAGAATATTTCTGAACTCCTCTTTAAAATAAGAGATTGTATCACTAACAAGGTATGTGCCATTAGGAAAATAAATTATCTTTGACGGTGGCAGATTTTCAGGAAAAATTACATTAGTTCTGCCGTTAACCTTACGGATTTCAAAACTAATAAGAGCATTGGGATCTTCCATAGACTCAAGCTTTGCTTTAGTTTTATAAAACTCGGCTTCATATGCACTCATAACATCATCAATAATTTTGCGAAGCTTTGTGGTGCAATCCTCTCTACCCGTATTATCAAGACTATAAGGAGGTTTTGTTACATCAATTATAGCCGTACATTCACGGGGATAACGATAAGAAACCATAATCTAAACTCCTTTGCTTTTTTCTTTAATATTTGCTACATATACTCCTAAAGATATAAGAATAAATGCTATTAAATATTTTATTTTAAAAATATCCTCACCAATGATTATCCAACCGAATATTGCCGCAAACAAGGGCTCGGAAAACTTTATAATAAATAGCTTTGAAAGATTTTCCTTTTTTACAACGGTATACCAAATACAGTAGCTAAAAATAGAGGCAAATATTATTCCACCGAACACAAGAGCTTGATCGACCTTTGTGGGTAGGAACATTGTGGGATTACCACCAAAGAAAGCACCTATAATCAGCAAAACAATACCTCCGAAAACCTGTGAAACACCCGTAACGACGATTGGTTCTACCCTTTCAAAAACCTTTTTGCCTGAAATATTTGCAAAAACAGTACAAAATGATGCGCCAATAATAAGCAAATCACCAATTTGGAATGTGAAGCTTCCTCCACCCGCATTAATTGCAAATATTCCGCCGACACCCAAAATTAAGCCTAATCCCTTCTTAAGGGTAAACTTATCATCCTTAAAAAACAACGCGGCAAAGCAAATATAAAATACTGCCCCCAATTGCTTTAAAATGGCTGTTTTAGAACCATCGGTTAAGCTTAGTGCAATGTATGTACAGGAATAATGCAATATAATGGCAAAAAGTCCAACAAGCATAACCAAAAGCATATTGCCCTTTAACGCTTTAAAACTGTTTTTGTCTTTTATAAATGCATAAAGGCAAATGATTATTCCGCATATTAAAAATCTAACACCGGCAAAGGCAAGAAAATCACCTACTGTTTCTGCTCCAAAAACAGCATAGCCTTTTTTTACTGTGGGAAAAAGAAAGCCCCAAAGCATCATAACCAAAAGGCTATAAAAAACACCTTTATTTTTCATGGCTAACAGTTAATACCACCTTGCCAATACTTTTTCCATCCTGAAGCAATGCGTGAGCTTCCTCAGTTTTTTCAATCGGTAACACCTTATAAATCGAGGGCTTAATTGTACCATCCTCAATTTTAGGCCAAACATTTTGAACCAAGCTTGCCAAAAGCTCGGCTTTAAACTGCGGAGTACGGTTTCTAAGCATACTGCCCACTAAATGGAGTCCTTTTGTAAGCAAAGGACGAAGTAAAACATTGGTTTCGATACCTGCCAAGGTTGAAATAACAATCCAATAGCCTCCCCTAGCCATAAAGGGAAGACTTTTTCCAAGCATTTCACCCGAAAGACAGTCCATAGAAACATTAACGGGATGTCCATCTTCTGCCTCTTTTTCAAGAACCAATGATGTATCTTCCTTAGTTGAATTAATAATAACATCCGCGCCTAAATGCTTAATGTTTTCGGCAATTTCGTCGCTTAAAACTGAGGTTATTACACGGGCGCCAAAAGCCTTAGCCATAGGAATTGCAACACTTGCAAGACCGCTTGCACCCGCGGGAATAAATGCAGTTTGACCTTTTTCCAAATGACCTTCAATAAACAAATTAAGATAAGAAGTTGCGTACGCTTCGGGCAACGCCGCCGCTTGCTCTAAGGAAAGCCCTTTAGGAACAGGCATTAACATATCGTACTTAACAGCAACAAATTCAGCATAACCGCCGCCGCCGAGTAAGGCGCAAACCTTATCTCCAATTTTATAATTGCTTTTTTCTTTTGCCTCGTCGCCGATCTCTACAACCTCACCCGCAATTTCGAGTCCCATCCAAGGAGGGCAACCCTCGGGAGAAGGATATTTGCCCTGTCTTTGAAGCAAATCTGCACGATTAACACCAACCGCATAGATTTTAATCAACAGTTCTTCGGGTTTAATAACGGGATTTTCTACATCTGACCAGATAGGTGTACCGTGGTCGTTAACTAACATAGCTTTCATAATATTACTCTCCATCCGTTCCTTTAAGTGCTAATGATCTACCGCCATCAATAATATATGTTTGACCTGTAATAAAGCGGTTTTTCTCGCTAACCAAAAAAGCAATTAAATCTGCGATATCGGTAGCGGTACACATTTGATTTAAGAAATTAGTACCATATTTGTATTTATCGGTAAGGAAGGTATCCTCAGGACGGGCAACACAACCGGGAGCCACGCATACAACCTGAATATTATGGGGGCCAAGCTCCTTAGCCAAGCCTTTTGTAAGGGACATAATTCCGCCCTTGGCGGCACCGTAATCGGTACTGCAACACATACCGTTCACACCAACAGTTGATGCAAGGTTAATAATTTTACCGCCTTCACCCTGCTTTATCATAATTCTTGCGGCGGCGCGACTTGACCAGAAAGCACCGTAAAGATTAACCTTCAAAACCTTGTCAATTACATAGTCCTCTTGATTAACTAAATGAGTCCATTTAGCATCAGGACCCGCAATACGGGTGCTTCCGCCTGCGGAATGAATCATAATATCCAGTCTTCCAAAATCCTCAGCACATTTTTCAATAGCGGCGGTTATATCGGCAGAATCAGAAACATCTGCTATATAACCCTTAGCCTCGCCACCCTCGGCAATGATTTTATCAACTATTGCTTTAACATTTTCTTCCCTGATATCACAAACACCTACCGAAACACCCTCTCTTGCAAGTGTAAGTGCGGTTTCTCCACCTAAATATCCGCCTGCTCCTGTTATAAAGGCAACTCTTTTTTTGCTCATTTTCATTCTCCTTTTAAAATTATAATTTTAATTTTTCTACGCCATCAAGCACCTGCTTTATGGTTTGTAAATCCATTTGGGTGAAATTACTTCTTGCGTTAAATCCATCCGAGGTAAATACCATAAAGCCACCCAGCATTGGATTTATAATGCGCGTTAGTGTACCTGTTGCGCCGTTACTGAAAAGCGTTACAGGAGTTTTAATTTCCTTTTTGATTGTTGCCATAGCCTTAAAGCATTCAAGCATATCTTCGTCGGTTTCACACTGAGTAACAATTTTTATCATATCAGGCTTACGCTCTTCGATAAATAGACAAAAATCTACAAGCTCATCTGTTTTCATTGGAATTAACAAGTGATTTGAAAGTAAAACCTCTGCGCCCTTAAAATGAATTTGCTCTATTAAATCGCACTGTTTTTCAATTATTTTAGGGTCTAAAACAACCTCTCTGGGCTTGTTTTTAATAAAAGAATAATTGCTATTTGCAAAATCCTCATTAAACGCAAAATGAGAAGGACGATCAAATGTGTAGCCCTGCATATCAATACCCGCAGCACCCGCGTCAATAGACATCATTAAAAGCGCAACGCGTTCTTCCTCAGATGTTTCTGTTACCACCCAATCGGGACTTTGATTATAGTTAAGCCCTAAAATCGGTAATGGTGACTGATTAACTATTTGTGCTATGCTCTCCACATTTTGATACTGCTTATCCAAACAAGAAAGGTGTAAATCTGCACCGCGAGCCCCGTGAATAGCATAATTTTTAATTTCTGCAATGGCATCACGGGGGGTTCTTTCCCTAATTACCGCCGCCAAAATAGGCTTTGGATTGTTAACAAAAGATTTTCTCATACTTATCTCCTCCAAACAATTTGTCCATCTGACAAGGTCAAATAGCATTTATATTGTTTATCGCCCTTTGCGCCGTAGGGTGTTAAATGGGTAAAATCAAAAGGCGAAGTTTCATAATTTATAACCGCAATATCGGCATTATCACCAACTTTAATTGAACCAAGCTCTTGTTTTTTCAAAGCGTTTGCAGCATTTGAAGTAACGGCTTTTAAAACATCTATTTCAGGCATGCCATAATCTCTACACAAGCTCATACAAAGTGTCAGCCCATAAACGCCGCCACGATAATATGTACTGAGATTTGTTAAATCGGTACTGATTGTATTTGGGAAATATCCATCCTCCATTGCTCTTTTAAAGACATTAAAATCCACATGAACATGTCCCGCAAATCCGCTATCTAAAACCACCCCTTTTTCTTTTGCCAGAGAAAAAGCGGAATAATTATCATCAAGGCAAGTACTGCTACCGCCGTGATAAATATGGGTTAAAATATCGCCTTTAGAAAGCACCTTCACAATATCAACCATAGAGGAAACGGAATTTGAGCAATGAACCATTAAGATTAGATTTTTTGATTTGGCAAATTCACAAATTTCCTTTAAAATCTCAAGTGTGCTTTCTTTAGAAACATTGTAGTCGAAATATGCTTTAACTCCAACTGCTTTATCGCCAAATCTTTGAAGTAAATCTTCGGCTGTTTTAAAAGCAGGCACGCCATTCTTTACCCAAACGGGCACAAAAGCAAAAACCTTTGTTTTAATCGCATCTAAAGCGGCTTTAAATCCAAATTCCGAGCAACCGTCACCTACAGATGTTACTCCAAAGGGAAGACATCCTCCGTCTGCAGAGGTACCTATAGAATCATCACTTATTCCAAAAATATGAGTATGTATGTCTATCATACCCGGCATAACGATTTTGTCTTTTGCATCAAAAACTAAATGCACAGGCTCATCAATAAAATCGGCAATATTTTTTATTTTACCGCCTGATACCAAAATATCCTTTTTACCGCAAAAATCATAACCATCAAACAAATTACCGTTTTTAATCAAAATGTTCCAGCAGCCCATTTAATTATCTCTCCAATCAAAAACAGTGCCTAGAGGAAAACCGGGATCATCACAAAGCTGGGTATAAATTTCAGGCGCTTGTTCGGGTTTTACAATTCTTGAAAGTATTGGTTTTACCTGTAATCTATCTGTAGCAATCATATCTAAAATTGCATTGCAATCGTCGTGATGAGTCCAATGATGTGGGTAGGATTCAACCTTCGGACGAACATAATTATGAGCGCCAATAAGCTTGATACCTGGGCAATGAACCTGCGAATAATAATCAATATCTGTGCAATCCGAAACACGAGTACAGCCCAAAAGAGAAATTCTGCCCTGCCACGAGGCACATTCAAGGGCTTGTTTCATAGCTTTAGAAACACCCGTAACCTCAACTGTGCATTTAACACCCTTGCCTTTGGTGACCTCCTTAACCTTTTGAACAAAATCAGGGTCACTAGGGTCAAAGGCATAATCTGCACCAAATTTTAACGCCAAATCTCGACGTTCTTTATTTAAATCAACCGCTATCACGGGATTTGCACCGCTTAAGCGCAAAAACTGAACCGAAAACATTCCAAGAAGTCCAAGCCCCATAACCATAGCCGATTCGCCAAGTTCAACCTCCAGCTTACGTACACCGCCAAGTCCCATCGACGCAATTATTACAAAGGCGGCATCAATTGAATCTATTGCGTCATCCTCAACCTTGGTTATCTCGTTTTCTTTACGAACATTATAATCCGAATGAATACCATGGTATACTAGCACTCTGTCTCCTACTTTTACCTTTTGTACATCGGGTGCGGTTTCTATAACATATCCAACTCCGCAATATCCCAAATATTTAGGCCAATTCGGCCCTACATTTTTGGTGCCCAATATATTGGCACGCTCGGTACCGCCGCTAACAACGGTGTACTCCATTTTTACGGCAACATCCTTGCTTTCGGTTGCGTGCGGAATATCACGATACAAAAGCTCTGCCGTTTTAGGTTTTGTAAAAGCAATGCATTTTGATTTATTCATAAACATCTTCCTCTAAATTGAAGTATTATACTTTCATTATAATACTTTTCGAATATATGTAAATGTAAAATATGATATTTTTATACTATTTGATACTAATTTTATATTATACAAACTATTGATTTTATTGTAAATTAATGATATAATTAATAAAAATTAACTTTTAAGGTGTTTTTATGGATATAAATTACTTATCTGATTTGGTTATAAAAAAAATTATCTCGGTTAATATTATTTCAAGTGATACAGGCAAAATATCTCAGCGTGAAAAACGCGCTTGTTGGGCATTGCTGATTAAATATGAAGGTGAAACAATCTATACTTCATCAGAGAAAAAGTTAATTTCTAATATTGAAAACATTGCCATTTTACCAAGAGGAAGTAATTATAGCTGGATATGCACAAAACAAGGACGTTATATTGTTGTTGAGTTTGATGCAGACCTTACTGCTGAAAACATAATAACAATTCCTACCCCCAAAAGCGAAATTATACTAAAGCTATTTAAGGAATTAGAACGCGCCTGGACTCTTAAGCATAAGTTTTACAAAATTGAAGCCTTAAACATTACCTACAATATTTTAACTAAGCTTTTGGAACCATATAACCAATATCTACCTTCAGATAAACAGGAAAAAATTCAACCCGCCCTTGATTATATTGCAGAAAATTATAATAAGCCCATAACCAACGATGAGCTTGCTGAATTACTGGGAATAAGCACCGTATATTTCAGAAAACTTTTCACAAAAATCATAGGTATTTCCCCCATAAATTATATACAACAATTCAGAATAAAAAAAGCCAAAGAAATGTTAAAAAGCGATTTTTCAAAAATATCAATAATTTCTGAAGCGGTAGGCTACCCTAACATATATCATTTTTCTAAAATGTTTAAACAAACTACCGGATTATCTCCCACCGAATATGCCAAAAATTCAAATAAATAAATTAAGACGGGAGCTTTAAACCACTCCCGTCTTAATTTATTTTTTATCATCCGTTGCAGGATTATTGAGTAATTCTCCATTCATACCGAAGCGCGACCCATGACATGGGCAGTCCCACGAACGTTCGTCACGGTTATATTTTAAAGCGCACCCAAGATGGGGACAACGAGGTACGGTTGGAGTTATAATTCCTATTAAAGACTCAAAAATATTCATTGCAAGCTGAGGCTTCAAAATACTTCTTGACGGCGAAAAAATATTAGTACAAGAATTTTTTCTCTCAAGAATTAAATCAGTAAGCAACATAGCTCCAACCATCGAAGAAGTCATTCCCCATTTATTAAAACCTGTTATTACATAGGTGTTGGGAGTGTTTTGGGAATACAATCCTATATACGGAATACCATCCAAGGTCATACAATCCTGAGTTGCCCATTTACCTACAATTTTTGCAGAGGGATAAGCCTTATTAGCGAATTCTTCCAGCACACGCCAATTACCGCCTTGTTTACCCGTTCGGTGAGCACCGCCGCCGAGTAAAAGTAGATCACCGTAACTTCGAAACGACATACCTTTTTTATTCTCATCCACATAAATGCCATTTATTTTATCGGCACCTTCTAAAGCTATAACATAGGAACGATGTTGATACATCTTTAAAAAATATCCGCCGTGTTTGTTGATAATAGGAAAATGTGTTGCAATTATTATCTTTTCAAATGTTATTTCCCCGCGTGTTGTAATTGCCTTGTTTGGCATAAGCTGTAAAACTTTTGTGTTTTCATATATTGGAAGTTCTTTAGATATTGAATATGCGAATTTTAAAGGATGGAACTGCGCTTGATTTCTAACCCTTACCGCACCTGCAATTTTTATTGGTAAATCAACATTTCTTAAAAGCTCCGCCTTTACTCCAAGTGAACTAAGTGCCTCAACCTCTCTTTTTATTTTAAGTTCATCATCCAACGAGTAAACATAGGAATCCACAGTTTTAAAATCACAATCAATATTTTTACAAATACGGGCATATTCATCACAGGCATCTTTTTGTGCCTTTAAATATAAATATGCTTTTTCTTTACCTAAATCATTAATCAGTTTATTGTATATTAGTCCGTGCTGAAGGGAGATTTTAGCAGTAGTGTTTTGAGTAACACCACTGCATATTTCCTTGGCTTCAACCAAAACACAGTCCATGCCCGAATTTTTAAGCATATATGCGCAAAGGATACCTGCCATTCCGCTCCCTACAATCAACACTTTTGTTTTAATATTCTTTTCAAGAGGGGGAAATTGCGAAACTTTAATATTTTGTACCCAAACAGAATCCATATAACCACTTCCTTACCAACATATTATCCGCAGGTAAGCTGACGGTTATACTATTTATACTTACAAAAAACCAACCAGTGAAGATTTTTTCTTAAGCAGTTGATTTTTGCTGATTATTATTTTTCCTTCAAAACATATTTGCATTTAGGAAAATTAGAACACCCATAAAACTCTCCATATTTTCCTTTTCTAAGAACAAGAGATGTTTTGCAATAGGGACAATTTTTTTGTTTTTTCTTACTTTCCAAATTTTCCTTATAAGCAATTACATTTTGCTTATGCTTTCTCCTAGCCTCTTTCCCGATGTATTGATTATTTTTTATATATTCATAGATTTCTTGTTTTTTTACATCATCAAATATCAATGGTTTATCTTCAGCAATATAATATAAAGCTCTTTCCATAGCCGGTAATGTGTTGCACATAATTGTATCTATTTTATTAATATTTGAAACATTGAAATCAACGCAGAAAACAGTTAATATCGAAAAGCAAGGAATATCCCCAAAATCTTTTAAAAACTCTTTTAAATACTTTATATGTTTTTCGTTTTGTTTTAAAGGACTATAAATTTCAATTTTTTTACCATTTTTATAATAATACCATTTTAATTTTCTTCCGTCACCATAAATTTTTGCATCATCAAATGATTTAACTTCCACAACATAAATGCCCTTGTTACCTATTAGCAACAAATCAATTTGAGAAGTATAATTATCGTCGGCATCAATTAAAACATCATGTAATACAAAAGCATCCGTCACTATTTTAGAATAGTGCTTTGCCATCCATTCCCCAATTCCACCTTTCAATTCATTGATTGTAGGTAGATTTTTTAAGAAATCAAATAACCCCATTTTAAGCCCTCGCTTTTTCTTATTTTTAATAATATAATTATTTTAACCCCTATAATCCTTTCGTATAAAGGGCTCGGATATTTCTTTTTTTAATAATTCTTTATATAATTCAGGTCTTCTGTAAGCATTGCCATGTACCTCTTGCAAGCGATAACGGCGGAGCATATCAACATCAAGTTCGGCAATATAAATACCTTCCTTACCATCCGCCTTAAAAACACAGGTATCTCTTGAGCCTTCAAGCTCAGGCAAATATGCAACACCATCAAAAAGAGTTGAACCACCATTACAATCAGGAACAGTTTCGGGATAATTACATGTTGCTATAGCCAGCATATTTTCATATGCGCGTCCACGAAGCTGAGAAAGGCGATTTATCTCCATAGGACAAGCATTAGGAACCAAAACAAGTTCTGCACCTTTAAGCATAAGAATTCGGGCGCTTTCTGGAAATTCACGGTCATAGCAAATCATTGCGCCTACATTAATATCCCCTAGCTTTGTATTTAGATTTACAACATAGAAATCATCACCCGGCGTAAGGTCTTTTTCAACACCAAATTCACATGTGTGCACCTTTGCATAGGTGAATTTTCGGTTTCCAAAGCGGTCAAAAAGTACCATTGTATTACGAGGCGCTTTTTTAAATTTTTCAAGGAAGGTTATTGCAATAGCTATATTAAGCTCCTTGGCGAGTAAACCAAAGGTATTAACAAAATCGCCGTTAGAATTTAAAGCCTCCTTTTGCCAGACCTCTGCAGGACGATTATAAATATCATAGCCATTGCTCCACATTTCAGGAAATAAGGCAATATCTGCCCCCATTTTGGAGGCAGACCTACAGGCATTAATGCCTTTATTTAAATTTTCTTCTAAAGATTTTTCAGGACTGATTTGTAACAAAGCAATTTTAAGTTTCATTTTTAAATTTCTTTCTTTTAAACTATAGTTTCGCTTTTATGGCGCTATTGACTTTTTCGCGAAGATTTAGTATATATTCAGCTTCTTTGGGATAAACATCAAATTTGATTTTTTCTTTTAAATCGCCTTCGATAAGCTCCATAACATAATCCTTACCGTATAAGCTTTCGCAAAGCTTAAAGGCACGAATATCTTCAATTGCGTGCTTAAACACAAGAAAATGTATTGTATTAAGCGCAGTACCATCCACTGCGGGATAAACACTAAAGGCATCACCGGCAGGAACAAAGTATTCGCCACAGGGATCCTGATAAGGGTTAATTACTGAATCGGAAAATTGGTTATAATAAAAATTAAAGCCCCAATGTAAAAAGCCAAAAATATCATACTTGTACATCTGCACACCCATAATTCTGTTTCGGGCAGAAGGCATAGCAACAAAGCGATTAGAAAAATCTGTTGTGGAGCTACAGCAGTAATATGTCCAAAGATTGGGAACCTTTGCTTCTAAAAACGGCTCAATGAACTTGTTAGCAGGTACGGGATTATCAACTGCACCAGTTTTGTAAAAATCAAGATTTGAAAGAGCATCTAAAATCGGATATCCCTCTAACACATTCTGGATTTGCTTTTTTGCATTAAGATAATTATCCAAATGCTCAATATGCGGCTCATCCGAAATGTGGAACCAACACATTTTATCTACGCCTTTATCCTTTAAAAAGGCAAGAAGTGCTGTTAAGAATTTATTTAAAAATGCTCCGTATTCTTCGCCGTGGGCATCTGTTTCCCAACCAAAAATCCTTTTATATTCACCATCTACAGTTGCCATAACCTTAGGCGCATGAGCACATCCCCACTGGGTAAACAAATGACATATTTCTATGTATTTAACATTGTACTTTAATAAAATATCAATCCAACGG
>SVPL01000001.1 GCA_015065925.1 Oscillospiraceae bacterium | reverse complement strand
GTAGCACTGCCAATGACTCCTCACAGTCTACCCTATAATGATTGGGTATCATTTTAAAGGCGGCGAAACCTTTTTCACAGGCTACGTCTACCTGCTCTAAAGCATTGGGCTCGGTAGGGTTTATCCAAAAAAACGGAAAAAGGGTGTCACAGCCCTCGCAGGCTTCAAGGGCATACTGCATTCTTTGTTCATAAGGCATATCTGGATATTTTAAAGGACTTAATGAGTAAATGCAGGCTCCGTCCATCCCCGCCGTTTTTAAATCAGCAAGAAATGCATTTTGGTCAAACCCGTTTGCGGTAAAATATTTAGATTCTGTACGAGTATGAAGATGACAGTCAATTCTCATAATTATAACTCCCTTTATAATTCACTTAAATTGTATAACTACAACCAGCCAATTACCGGAGTTTTGAGTTAGTTTAGGTCTTGAACATTCCACTTATTACCTATTACCTCTTACTTTTTACTTCAAACCCCCGCCCCCTGATTGTTGCTATTTTTTATAACTTATTTATCTTTTCAAGCCAGGATTTATACTGCTCAAAATCATATTTAGGGGTGCCTGTAAGGTAGGTATTAAAGTGGGTTTCACCATTCACAGTCCACTCTATAATTAACATTCTTTGCTCAGAATACATAAGCCTTATTTTGGTAAGATATGTGTTAGAGTTAGGTGATGCGGTGAAGTCATTTTCGAACAAAACCTCACCCGAATCAATGTCATAAACCCTACATTTACCGCTTATTTCGTTGAGTGTACCGTTACAGCAAAGAAGGTCATTGCCCCAGCGGTCCATTTCATCCATTGCAATAATAAAGGGCTTTGAGCTACGCTTAATGAAATCATAGGCTAGCTTTTTATTGTAATAATAATCCACAACCGCGTCGGACATCTGTGGCCAACCGTCCACAAGATTCCACCAAATAATACCGCCCATTCTTTCCATTCTAAGGCGAACTCTTTCAATAAAGAATTTTTTGGCTTCGGCTTGGGAGATTTGTGATGCCAAAATAAAGTCCTCCATATTGCTTGGAACCTCGCCGAAAAGCTGAATTATTTGATTATGCATAAGAATTACGCGCTTGTCGTTGCCGTCCTGGTCGCTGGAATGAATAGTCCATTCGGGATTATCAAAATAGGGCCACACATATTTTGGCGTAATAAATTTTTCAATGGAGTCCTTTGCGGGGCAACCGTGATAACCCATTTCACTCACAAAATAAGCCTTGGATTCGGTATAAAATCTGCTTTTAAAATAATCTCTGGAGCCCCATAAATGGTCCTCAGGGAAAACATCTGCCGCCTCGTGATTACCGCCCTTTGCAAAGGCTTCGGGTGAAATGTACGGTGAAGAAGGCAGATACGGTCTGTCGGGGTCCAATCTTTCGATTACAAGGGGCAAAACCTCACGGGTTAAATGATTTACATTGGGATCCCAATTTTCCAATGCGTACATATAATCTATTTCGTTATCTCCCGACCACAAAACAAGGGAAGGATGGTCTCTTAGCTCCTTAACAACCCATTCTGCTTCTTTTTTGATTTTTTCTTTAAACCAATCGTCTTGACAATAAACATGGCAAGCCATAGCAAAATCCTGCCATACCATAATGCCGTGTTCATCACAAAAATCAAAAAATTCGTGATCCTCATAAACGTTACCGCCCCAACAACGGATGATATTGCAGTTTAAATTCTCTGCCATTTCAAGGGCTTTTTGGTAGCGTGCCTTATCACGGCTGTGGTAGGCGTCCATTGGCACCCAGTTGGTACCAACCGCCATAATTTTAGTATCATTCACTATGAAATTAAAGCGGCCGTCAGGCTCAACAATATCGGTGCGATCCAAAACCACCGAACGGAAGCCTCGGCGCACCGTTTTAGAGAGCAAATGCTTTCCGTCACTGCCGTAGGCGTCCACAGTAATGGTATAAAGATTTGGCTCTCCGTAGTTTTTAGGCCACCAAAGTTTTATGTTTGGTATGGTGAAAAGAAATTTTCCAGAGCCCGTTTTTCTTACATATTCGTGGGTGAAATGATGTTCGCCACAGTTACCCTTTATTTTAAAGGTAATATCGTCAAAAACATATTTTGGCGGTAAAACCGAATCAAAAAGCATACCGATAATACCGTCATTATTTTGTGTGTACTGAAGCTTGAAATAAAGGTAGCGGAAATCGTATTTCTTTTTATACTGAAGCTCCACATCTCGCCAGATACCTGCACTTACTGCTCTGGGCATAATATCCCAACCAAAGCAGTGGGGAGCCTTTCGCACATTTATTCCCATTGTTGTAAGACGCCAAACGTGTTCAGCCATATTCAGTTCAAAATCGAAGTTAGTATTATAAATTGTAGCCGACGAAATATGCACATAAAGGGTGTTTTCCTCGCCGTATTTAAGTTTATCGGTAACATCAAAATCGTGTGCGATAAACATATTGTCGCTGCTACCGATTTTTTCGCCATTTAAAAAATAGTCGGCAACGCAATCCACCGCGCCAAAATGAAGAACCACATTATGCTCATTATCGGGAGCCTCGGGGGCTAAAAAGGTCTTTTCGTACCACCAGTCATAGGTTTCAAATTTCTCTGCCTGACGGATATTTTCACCCATGTAAAGGTCACTAGGTAAAATTCCCGCCTTAGATAAATCTAACTCCACATTACCCGGTACCGTGGCGGGAACAGACGGAACATCAGCCGATTTAAGCTCGCTTACTGTATTTATTTTTTGTTCGTATGCAGGATAATAATATAACTTCCATTCGCCGTTTAAGGTCATAAGGCAGTTCTCCTTTTGTAAACCGAATGATGGATTTTACATTTTATTTATTTTTTCAAGCCAACCCTTATACTGCTGTAAATCGTAGCCCGGATGACCGTAAAGGTAGGTGTTGAAATATTTTTCACCGTTTTGAGTCTCCCACTCAATAATAAACATACCCTTAGCAGAGTGCATAAGCTCAAAACCACCTAAGTTTGTATTGCAGTTGGGACCTGCGGTAAATTCCTTTTCAAAATAAACCTTACCGCTATCCAAATCGTACACCTTAACCTTACCCTTTACGGTATTAAGGGTGCTGTTGGCAGTAATGACATTGTGACACCAGTTACTCATCTCATCAAGCATAATGATAAAGTCGCGCTGAGAACGCTTAATAAAATCGTAGGCTATTTTTTTGCCGTAATAGTAGTCAACAATAGCGTCGGACATCTGTGGCCAACCGTCAATAAGGTTCCACCAAATTATACCGCCGTTACGAGCCATTTTGGAGCGCATATGCTCAATAAAGAACTTTTTAGCCTCTGCCTGAGAAATTTGGGATGCGGTAATATAATCCTCCATATCGGTGGGAACATCACCAAAAAGCTGTGCAACCTGACGGTGCATAAGCATTGTTCTGCCGCCCCAAACACCCTCGTGGCGTTGGTCGGAGGAATGGAGGTTCCACTGACGGTTATCCTGATAGGGCCATACATAATCTTCATCAATAAACTTTTCTATTGACTCCTTGTTGGGGCAGCCGTGGTAACCTGTTTCGCTTACAAAATAAGCCTCGGCATTAAGGTAAAAGTCACTTTTGAAGTAATCTCTGGGGCCCCAAAGGTGGTCTTCAGGGTAAATTCGGCTACCCTGTCTGTTGTCGCCACCGTTAAATGCCTTGCTTGAAATGTAGGGTGAGGAAGCAATGTATGGACGGAAGGGGTCAAGTCGCTCTACTACGCGGGGTAAAACCTCGCGGGTAAGTCGGTTGATAGCAGGGTCCACACCGCCACTCATAGCAAGCATAGAGTCAATTTCGTTATCGCCCGACCATACTGCGAGAGAGGGATGGTCACGAAGCTCTTTTACAACCCATTCAGCCTCACGCTGCAATTTTTTCATAAAGCCCTCATTTTGGGGATACATATGACAAGCCATAGCAAAATCCTGCCAAACCATCATACCGTGTTCATCACAATAATCAAAGAAATCGTGATCCTCATATACGTTACCGCCCCAACAACGAATAATGTTACAGCCAATATCGTCTGCCATATCCAAAGCGGCTTTGTAGCGGGAGTTATCGCGGCTGTGATATGCATCCATAGGTACCCAGTTTGTACCTGTTGCCATAATGCGCTTTTTGTTTACAACAAACTCAAAGCAACCGTCCTTTTCTACAATTTCGCTATGACGAAGCTCCAGCGTTCTGAAGCCGCGACGTACGGTTTTGGAGATAAGAATTTCCCCATCCTGACCGATAAGCTCAACGGTGATGGTATAAAGATTAGGCTCACCGTAGTGTTTAGGCCACCAAAGCTTAATGTTTTTAATATCAAAACGAACAACACCTGCGGCGGTTTTACGCATCATAATTTCATCAGATTTATAATCAAAGGTGCTGTCACCACAGTTTCCAAATATATGAATATGATGGTCTTTAAAGGCGTACTCAGGCTGAATATCGGTATCATACATCATAGATACAAAGCCTTTATTTCCGTCAAAATCGTTAAGCTTGAAATATAAATATCTAAAATCATACTTGTTTTTGTACTGAAGCTCTACACCTCTCCAAATACCTGCGCTAACGGCTCGGGGCATAATATCCCAGCCGTAGGAGTGAGGCGCTTTGCGTACATTAAGGGCTACAGTGGTAGGATGCCAGCTGTATGCCGCCATATTAGGCTCAATATCCTGTGCGGCGCCCGCCAAAACAGCCGATGAAATATGTACAACAAGGGTGTTTTCCTCATTATATTTTATTTTGTCTGTAACATCAAAATCGTGGGAGATAAACATATTGTCGCTTTCGCCGATTTTTTCGCCGTTTAAATAATAATCTGCAAAGCAATCTACCGCGCCAAAGTGAAGTATAACCTTTTGGGTATCGGTTGGAGCATCGGGTGCGGTGAAGGTTTTTTCGTACCACCATTCATAGTTTTCATACTGCTCTGCCTTTAAAATATTCATTCCCTTGAATAAATCCTCGGGCAAAATTCCCGCTTTAGATAAATCAAGCTCAACATTACCCGGAACAGTAGCCTCCACAAAGGGAATACCGCTTGTTTCGAGTTTAGTTACATCCGAAACCTTTACGCTATCCTGCAAAGAATAATAAAGCTTCCAATTTCCATTTAAATTCATAAAAATACCTCCTAAAAAGCTTAACTTAATAGTACCACATTATTACCATTATGTGGTACTATTATTTTTAGAAAAAGTCTCATTATTTTTGGGTTTTTGTTGAAAAACTAAATACAATGTGATATTATTATATCATAGCAATAAAAAGTGGGTGATGAAGTGAAAAGTCCCAGTCTTGAAAAAATGCTCTCCCAAGACCAAATTCGCAAGGAGGTGGGAATTTCTGCAAGTGAACGCTTTGTAGATTTTTTTACTCCCCTTCATTGGCATAATTTTATAGAGCTTGAGCTTATTCTTTCGGGTAGCGGTGAGCAAATTTTAAACGGTCAACAAATGGAGCTTGAGGCGGGCTGCCTTTCATTGCTCAGACTTACAGATTTTCATCAGGTCACCCCAAAACGGGATTTGCACCTCTTAAACCTTATGGTGGATGATAGCTTTTTAAGTGAAGAAATACTTGGAAAGCTTCAGGCAGGGGACACCTTGTTTTTTAAATTAAATCCTGCTGAAACAGATACCTTAGAAAAACTTTTTAGGCTTTGTATGGCAGAAAACGGTTCTCCAAGCCCTGATTTGCGTTATTTAAAGCACCTTATAATCTGCGTGTTTTTAAAAATACTTAAATTAACTCCGAGGGTAGGCTCAAAGCCCTCTACAGAGGAGCAGCCCATTCACGCCGCGCTACTTTATATGCATATGCATTTCAGGGAAAACCCAAAGCTTTCGGAGGTTGCAAAAATTGCCCACTACAACGCAAGTCATTTTAGCTTTACCTTTCATAAGGAGCTTGGCACAACCTACTGTGATTACCTGAATATGCTTAAAATTTCCTACGCTAAGGAGCTGCTTATATCCACAAGCCTTAAAATATCCGATGTATGCTATGAATGTGGATTTACCTCCCACTCCAATTTTTTGCGATTATTTAAGGAAAAGCTAGGTCTTTCACCTATGCAATACCGCAAAAGAGCAATAGTTAAACAAGATAAAAAATAAAGGAGAGTTTTTAATGAAGGCAAATGAACTTTTAGAAAAATGCGGTTTCACCCTTTCGGTAAGCGGCGCGCCCGAAAACGAAATAACCTGTACCTACTGTTGTGATTTACTCAGCATTGTTATGGGCAAAGCCCCCGCGGGATGCGCTTGGGTTACCGTAATGGGCAATATGAACTCGGTTGCGGTGGCATCCCTTGCCGAAATAGGAGCGATTATTCTTGCCGATGGTGTAAAGCCCGATGAAAACGCCATAAAACGAGCAAAGGAAAACGGAATAAACATCTATTTAAGTGACCAACCCGTTTTTGATACTGCCCTTAAAATTCATAAGGCGATAAGCTAATGGAAAAGCTTTATTACGATTTTCACCTTCATTCCTGCCTTTCTCCCTGTGGCGATAATGATATGACACCCGCCAACATTGCGGGAATGGCATTTATAAACGGGCTGAATGCCATTGCCCTTACCGACCACAACACGGTAAAAAACTGTACTGCCCTTAAAAACGCGGCAGAGCAATACGGCATTACTGTGCTTTACGGAATGGAGCTTACAACCGACGAAGAAGTGCATACCGTTTGCCTGTTTCCCGATGAAAAATCGGCAAATGAGTGGAACGATTATGTTTATTCCAAGCTTCAGAAGATAAAAAATAATCCCAATATTTTCGGTTCACAGTTTGTAATGGATGAAACCGATAAAATATTGGGAGAGGAAGAATATTTGCTTATTAACGCTACAAATATCTCCTTTGAGGAGGTTTTTGCCCCCGTTTATGACCTTGGGGGTATCGCCTACCCCGCCCATGTGGATAAAAATGCAAATTCCCTGATTTCTAACCTTGGTTTTGTCCCCCCCGACAGCACATTTAAAATTGCCGAGGTGCATAACACGGAAAAAATTGAGACTATTTGCACTACACATCCGTATTTTGAAGATTGCAAAATAATTTCCTCCTCTGACGCACATTATCTGCCCGACATTAATGAGGCAAAAAATTATTTAGAGATTGATTCCTTTAACCCCAAAAAAATAATTAATTATTTAAGGAATATTAAATAAATTTTTCTGCTTAAATTTTAATCTTCAAGCTTCAATTTATCTGTGACCTTCAGGTCGCGGAAAGGATTTGGTCTGCCTTTCATTTTTTAATTTCATCCCAATATTTTTTATAGCTTTGCTCATTTTTGTTAGAACCGTACTCATAATAGGTACGGTTTTTTATTTCGTCGGGCAAATACTGTTGCGCTACATAATGATTTGGGAAGCTGTGAGGATATTTATAAAACTGCCCCTTTACTGTGGCATCTTCACCGTCAAAATGCTTGTTTTGAAGCTGACGGGGCACCGAAGTTGCTATACCTTTTTCAACATCAGCCATTGCGGCGGCTATGGCATCGTGTCCCGAATTGGATTTAGGGCTGATACTAACCAAAATAACGGCATCTGCTAAAGGAAGTCGGGCTTCGGGCAGACCTAACATAAGGGCGGAATCCACACAAGCCTTAACAATAGGAATTATGTTTGGGTGGGCAAGTCCTACATCCTCACAGGCGGTAACAAGCAGTCTTCTGCAGGCAGATTGCAAATCCCCCGCCGCAAGAAGTCGGGCTAAATAGTGGAGCGCGGCGTCGGGGTCGCTGCCTCTCATAGATTTTTGATATGCCGAAATAACATCATAGTGGTCGTCACCCTCGCGGTCATATCGCATACCGCTTTGCTCGGTAAGGGCATCTGCAGTTTCATTACTAATAGTAATTATTGTTTTACCCTCTGTAAATTCCCTCTCCCCTGTTAAAAAGCAAAGCTCGGTAGAATTAAGGGCTTTTCTAAGGTCGCCGCCCGAGCCATAGGATATAATTTTCAAAACATCGCTATCAAGGTGCAACTCTGCCTCATTTTCTTCGGCAAGGGTATTAAAAGCGCGAGATATAAAAACCTCAATATCCTCAGGATTTAAAGGCTTAAATTCAAAAACGGTGGAGCGACTGAGAATTGCGTTATAAACATAAAAATATGGGTTTTCTGTGGTAGAAGCAATAAGTGTAATATCCCCGTTTTCTATGTATTCAAGCAGGGTTTGTTGCTGTTTTTTATTAAAATATTGAATTTCATCTAAATAAAGCAAAATCCCGTTTTGATTTTCTAAATCACTGCGACTTGCAATAATTTCCTTTAAATCAGAGGTGGAAGCGGTTGTTGCATTGAGTCTGTAAAGGGTTTTACCGCTTTTTTTAGCAATAATATTGGCAACGGTGGTTTTACCCACACCCGAAGGCCCGTAAAATATTAAATTGGGTATTTCGCCGCTTTCAATTATGCGACGCAGGATTTTACCATCATCTAAGAGATGGTGCTGACCTACAACATTTGCAATATCGGTAGGTCTAACGCGGTCGGCAAGGGGTGTTTTCATTTGCACTACCTCCTTTTAAATAATTTGCATATCATAAATTTTAACAGAAAATTATCCTAAAATCAATACTGAAAATGGGCTTATGTTTTTAATTTTCCTCTTTGTCTTATTTGGCTTGGTGAGCAGTGATAACGGCTGTAAAAAACCTTTCTGAAATGGGCGGTAGAGTTAAAACCAACCCTTTCGGCGATTTCGTCCACCGTTAAATCGGTGGATTTTAAAAGCAGTTCGGCTTTATGGGCTTGAAAGCGGTGCTTTGTTTCTATGGGGGTGCATCCAACCACCTTCGTGAAAACATCATAAAATGCAGAACGGCTCATATTACACATTTTTGCAAGCTCGGGAATATTGTAGCGGTCGTGCTCCCGCATATAATCAAGGGCTTTTTCAATCTTTAAGGCGCCGATTTCCTGATTTTTATTCATCAGCTTTTCAAATTCGTCCAAAAGTCTGTAAGCCTTCCAAATAAATTCGCTGTTTACCAAATCTCTTTTAAAAGCCTTTAGCTCCTCAATATATTCAATGGTTTTTTGGTTTAGCTTAAAGGTTTGCATTTTGTAGTCGTAATGGTCCACATTGGGAAAATAACGGTAGCTTATTCTAATAACAAATGTTCCGCCATTTTCCTCGCTTAAAATTATTTTAAATGGGTCCCCCAGAGGAAGAAAAATTGCCTCACCGCTGTTAACCCTAAACTCGCGATTTTTGGAATATACCGTAATAAATCCCCTTTTTACGCATACAAACTTGTAAATACCAAGAGGGGTGGTGGCATCATAAACCGCTTCCCACTCGGAGGAGGCGCCGTCTATCCAGATTGATTTATTATTTAAAACAATATCCTTCATAATATAATATCCTCCAAAAAATGTAAATAGTTTGGACAATACCGTCGGTTTTTTATATAATAGCATATCGAAAAAGTAATGTCAATATGTTATAATCTTTGTGTTGAATGATAATTTTATTTCAAAAATTGGGAGGCTGCTATATTATTATGAAAAAAATATTATCCTTTATTTTATGCTTTTTAATGGTAATATGTTCTATTTCGGGAACTTTTGCTGTATCTGCCGAAGCGATTAATTATTTAGAAGATATTTCGGTGAATGATTTTGGAAGCAATGACCAAACTCCGCCAACCGACGGAACCACCAAATTCGGTTTTGAAGAATATAAAGACGGAGTGTACGGCAAAGCCTTTAATGTAAAAATGGCATATTTTACCTCTTTTTACATTAAACTACCGTCCCTTAATGTAAGTAGCGAATATAAGCTTAGCTTTAGATATGATAATATCAAAACAAGCACAGCTGCATCTATTTTAAAGGTTGACCTTTTAACTGCCGCTGAAATCGCCACCTGTGATGCAAACGGATATGTTACACAGGGAACAGGTACCCGTCTTGGTACAAATCTTGCTTTGGATAAGGGAGAATGGTCAACCTTAACGGCTAATTTTACCACAAAAAGCGAAGCTACCGATTATTATATAAACATTCAAACCAACTATGCTTACTGGCTTCGTCTTTGCGATTTCAAATTATTAGACGGCGATGTTTATAATGTAACCGTTTCGGGCGGTACTGCCGATAAACAAACGGCTAAAAAGGGCGAAATGGTTACCCTGACCGCAACCCCCCTGGAAGGTCAGTCCTTTACAGGTTGGACCGACCTTATAGGCAATGTTACCTTTGCAGATTCCTCTGCCGAAACAACCACCTTCACAATGCCTTCGGGCGATGTTTCTGTTAAGGCTAATTACGGTTTAGATGGGGAATTAACCTCAACTCCTATGCCTAATTTACTTGCAGATATAAGCACCGCCGATTTTGGCTCTAAGGACCAGACTCCCACCACCACCGACTTTGGCTTTACGGCTATGACAGACGGTAAATACAGCACCAAATACAGAATAAGGGACAGCTATTACACAACATTTTATGTTTCCTTGCCCGAATTAAAGCCAAATACCGAATATTATATAGGCTTCAGATACGACAATGATATTCAGGTTGTAACCCCCGGTAACATTGAAAGAATACATATTTTAAATGAAGACCAATTAGCAAATGTTGACGCTAACGGCAAGGTTACCGATACATCCATCACTCCAATAGGTAAAAACATTCCTCTTGATAAGGGTGAATGGAGTCTGTTCTCTGCATACTTTACAACCGGCTCTGAAGCCACAAACTATTACATAAATATAAAAACAGGCTATTGCTACAATTTGTATCTTTGTGATTTTGTGCTTAAAGAGACGGTTTCCCGACCAATAGTTATATCGGGCGGTACCGCCGACAAGGAAACGGCTAAAATTGGCGAAGAAATAACAATTACCGCTACACCTACCTCTGCGCAAAAATTTATGGGATGGGAAAATATTGTAGGTGATGCCGAGCTGGTAGATTTTTCTGCCCTTACCACCACATTCTTAATGCCCGATTCTGCCGTAAGCGTTAAGGCGGAATATTATGAAAATCTGCTTCATAATATTGATACCTCCTACTTTGGTTCAAACGATAAATCTTTAACTAATGGCTTTGGTTTTGCAGAATATCAGGACGGTGACTACGGTACCGCCTTTAATGTGAAAAATGCATATTATACAAGCTTTTATATAAAGCTTCCTCAGCTTGAGACCAACGAAGAATATAATATTTCCTTTAAGTATGATAATATTGTAGATGCAAATAAACCGGGTTCTATTCAAAAAATAGATATTTTGACAGAGGAAGAAATTGCCAAAGTTGATGCTAA
The DNA here is from genome assembly GCA_015065925.1 of Oscillospiraceae bacterium. GTDB lineage: Bacteria > Bacillota > Clostridia > Oscillospirales > Acutalibacteraceae > UMGS1279. Next base: position 95,353 of record SVPL01000001.1, on the reverse strand, counting down.
CGGTTACGCCAGCGCAGGTACGGGTGTTCGTATTGGCACAAATCTTGCCTTAGATAAAGGCAGATGGAGTACCTTAGCTTACACCTTCACCACAGCCGAAACCAAAACAAATTACTACATTAACATACAAACCAATTTTGCTTTTTGGCTTCGTCTTTGCGATTTTAAAATTACCAAAAATTACTCCCTTGGCATCACCGTTAAAAACGGCTTTACTGACAACCCCTTTGCTTTAGAGGGCGAAAAGGTAAAACTCATTGCCGATGATAGCGATAAACAGTTTAGTCATTGGTACGTGCATTCAGGCGGATTCACAATTGAAAATCCCTACGATGAAACCGCTTCCTTTACAATGGGCGTTATGGCGGCCGATATTGAAGCCGTTTATCTAAACGACGGCGAAGTTAAAACCGTTTATTCATCCCTTGACGGCACAGATTATGCGAACTTAATTTCTGCCGTACATAAATCTACCGTTAAGGACAACGGCAACGGCACCGCCACCGCTAAAATAGATCTTAACTCCTATAACGGTGCTTACGCTTTTAACGGTTGGTTTGTGGATGAAACCCGTCTTTCCACCGATACCGAATACACCTTCAACACAAGCGAAATTAACCTTTCCGACCTTACCGCAAAGGTTATTGCTCTTAATACCATTGACGGTGACCCCGGCTTTGAAAAATACTCCACAGGAGATAATTTGCGCGTAGACCCCGCCAATTCAAAGGTTTTACCTCACAATGATAAATGGGGAATTTACAACAGATACAATGCCGCATCTCAAGGTTTTGAAGCAGGTTACGAAAATCGCGACTGGTCCTATATTATTAAGGCATACAGCGGCAAAACAACAGATTATTACAAAAATTACACCTACTCTCCCGAAACTGCAACCTATTCTTTGGATTCTGTAAAAACCGCCTACACAGTTACCCCTTACAGCGGTAATTCAATGCTTGGTTTGGCAGTAAAATCCCGTTCTGCAATACGTAAACTTCAAAACTTAACACCCAATACCGAATATCAAATAAGTTTTTACGTAAATAATCCCTCTAAAACCGATTTGCTTGACAGAATTGTTGTTGCAAACACCTATGATTTAGATGCAGGTAACGTAAGCGCTACCGACCAACGTGTTTACGGTTTTTATGAGGATTATGACGGTTACGCCGATTATAATACCGTTAGAAATTGGGGCAAAATGACCCTTATCTTCACAACTCCCGAAAACGTAACCGAAGCCTATTTGCATTTTGGTTTCTTCACAAGAAATACCCATTCAAGCGAATCAAAGGTATATATTGATAACCTTATTTGCGTACCTACCGTTATGTCTTATAAAGGAAACGCAGTTCGCAAAACCTCTGCCGACACTCCTCAGGCACTTCGTTACAAGTTTTCGGTTAAAAATGAACTTCTTATCGGCTTTAACGGTATGCAGGTGAGTGAAATTGGTATTCTTGCAATGGAAAACGATGTTTTGGGCGGAAAAGAGCTTGTTTTGAACGGTAAATACGGCGCAGAAAACAAAGCTCCCTGCAAAGGAATTGTAAACCAAAATAATATTCAGTCGGTAGAGGGCGATGCCCTCAACAGTTATTTCACCGCCGCCCTTTATAACATAGGCAAAACAAACGGTGAAATAGATTACGAAAAATATTCGTCTGACTACACCGTAAGACCTTATTTTAAACTTATTGGTGACGACGGCGAAGAAATTGTACTTTATTCATCAGCAATAGATGCCTCTGTTTTTGCAGTAGTTCACGAGATTTATTCCGGCAAAAATAATGCAGACGACAGAGCCGCGGCAGATGAGATTTTGTCAGCCTCGGCGGCATATGATGCTTTTGCGGAATTTGAACCAAAGGATGAATTCTTTATTGTTAAAGACCCCGTTACCGATTACGCTTTCTCAATTGCTGTAGTTGGCGACCCGCAAAAAACCACCTATTTCCACCCCGAGGACTTACATTATACTTATGACTGGATAGTTGCAAATGCCGAGAAGAATAACACTCAGTATGTTATTACCTTAGGCGATATCACCGAGTATCATAACGACTTTGAGTATGAGCTTATCAGCGGTGAGCTTGAAAAGATTAAAAATGCAGGCCTTCCTCAGATGATTGTCCGCGGAAATCATGATACCGTTGCAAGCTTTGATACCTATATAACCAAGGAAAAATTTGGTGAGAATTTAACCGGTTCTTATGATGACACAATGAAAAATGTTTATCAGATTATAACCTTGGGCGGTCAAAAATATTTAATAATGACCATAGATTATTATGACCAGCTTACAACCGATATGGTAGATTGGGCGGCAGGCATTGTTGCGGAAAATCCCGATTGCCGAGTAATTTTAAACACTCACGGCTACCTCAATACCACAATGGGAACCACCAATAACAAAATGGTTAAGTATTTTGAAACCAATCTTATTAAGAAATATGAAAACATTGATTTGGTGCTTTGCGGTCACGATATCCCCTATGGTGATGATGGCCCCGTTTACCGAACAGTAACGGGAGATAATGGCAATAAAATAATCGAAATGATGATAAATCCCCAAACCTTAGAGGAGCAAAAACGCGAGGCTTTCGGTCTTGTTTCTACTCTTTATTTTGGTAACGACGGTAAAACCGTAACGGTTGAATGGTATTCCTCTGTGCGCCAAGCGTATTATATGGATAAATTCCAGTTTACATTTGAATTAGATTAAATAAATTTGCACCCGCAATAGAAGATGTTTTCCTCTATTGCGGGACATTTTTCGAAACGCCACGCGTTTCGAAAAATGCTGAATGTAGAATTATGAATGCTTAAATAAAGGGCTTTTTGCTGTAACTTTTCTCCCCTTCCACCGCCGTTCGGCGGTCTGACAGACCCGTACCCCTCTGTCGGCTTTGCCGACATCTCCCCTTCACAGGAGGGGAGTCGGCCCATTCCCCGTCTGGGGGACGGCCAAATTTAACCCATAATTTGTGCGAAACCCTTTCGGGCAATCGGGGACGCTTGCCCCTATATCTGTTTAATACAACCTCATCTTCAAATTTACAATTTAAAATTTTGCATTTTGAATTCTGAATTTTGAATTTTGAACATCAATTCACCTGTGGTCTTCAAGTTCGTTTGGAAAATATCGTCTATTTTTTATAGAATAACATATTGAAAAATAAAATTTTTGACAATATAATGAAATTAATAAATAAAAACAGGAGAGATGTTTATGAAAAAAGCGTTATCGTTAATCCTTTGCCTTTTGATGGTATTTGGCTCATTTTCGGGCGTAATTTCCGTATCTGCCGAGGAAGAAAACCTTTGGGCTGATATATCGTCCGACGATTTCGGCTCTAAGGACACCGCGAATTGTCCCATTTCAGGCTATGCACAGGGCACAAACACCTACGGAACAAAATTTGATGTAAAAGGAGCATATTACACCAGCTTTTACATTGAAATGCCCGAGCTTGAAGCCGGTTCCATATATGATTTAAGCTTTAAATATGATAACTATATAATAGAGGGCAATTCCGCCTCTATTCGTAGCGTATCAATATTAACCGAGGAAGAAATGGCAGAAATCACCGATGTTGATGGCACCAGACTTCCCTCTACCGCAACAATAATCGGTTCTTCTCTTGAGTTAAACAAGGGCGAATATACAAGCCTTTCAGCAACCTATACAACAGGTAATATAAAAACAAAGCACTACCTTTATTTTGTAACAAACTACGCTTATTGGCTTTATCTTTGTGATTTTAGCCTCATAAAAACAGGGGTTGTTGAGCCCAATACAAATGTATTAAAATATACAGCCGCCGCCGATTGGGGTGCAAAAAGCTGGTCTAGTGTAGCCAACAGTAATGTCACCTGTGAGGGCGGTAACGGACTTTTGGTATCCAGCGCAATGCACCAAAAAATCTTCACCGTTGTTAAGCTTGAACCCAACACAGCCTATGATTTTTCCTTTAACTGGAAGGCTATATTAAGCGCAAACCACGGCAGCGCCGTATATCCTTCGGAAATTTATGTTTACCCCACCTCCAGAACGGGCGATATAATGAATGCCGAAAGAGAAAGCGGAGCCTCGGCAAACTCAGGTAAATGGGATACCAATTCTGTTTTCCACCCCGTATCGGGTGAATTAACAGACGAGGATAATCTTCTCACCAAGGCGGTTGACAGAGCCACTAATAGAGAAGTAGCCCTTAAAGCCGAATGGGCTAATCTTTCTACCGAATTTACTACCTCGGATGATACCGAATATGCAATTTTAATTCACTTTAACTGCAACGGTACAAATGATAACAACAAAATCCATCTTTCAGATTTTAACCTAAGCCCAACAGTATTTTATAATGTAGAGGTTTCGGGCGGTACTGCCGATAAAACCACTGCTAAAAAAGGCGAAACAGTAACCCTTACCGCAACCCCCACCGAAACACAAATCTTTAAGTATTGGGAGGTTAAGTCGGGCGATGTAACTGTTTCGGATATATTCAGTGAAACCGCAACCTTTACAATGCCCGCCGAAAATGTACATATTGAGGCGGTTAATACCGAAAATCTTTGGGGCACCATTGATACTGATTGGTTCGGCACTTTAAGAACTTCCCCTAACGACGGCTTTGGTTTTACTGAATATTACAACACTACCTTTAAGGATGCAATAGCAGTAAATAAATGCTGGCATTCTACATTTTATATTAAATTACCCTCAAACCTTAAGCCCAACACCGATTACGAGCTTACCTTCAAATATGACAACAGTATTCAAACAAATGCTTCTAAAATTACAAGAATTGATGTTGTTACAGAAGAAGGCTTGCAAACAGCCAATGAAAACGGTTATGGTACAACAGCATTTAAAAATCTTTCGGGAGAAATAGCTTTAGACAGGGGCGGATGGACAGAATTTACCGCCGATTTTACTACAGGTGACAGCGATACGCAGTATTATTTGTATTTTACTACAGGCTACTGCTACACTCTAAGACTGGGCGGATTTAATTTTACCGAAATTACAAAAAATCCCATCACAGTTCAAAACGGTACTGCTAATGTTACGGCAGCTAAAGAGGGTACATGTGTTACCATTACGGCAAACAAACCCGCAAGCGGTATGGTTTTTGACCGCTGGGAGGTTGTATCAGGCGAAGTTGTCGTTGATGATTTTTACAGCCCAATCACCGCCTTTGCAATGGGTAGTAAAGCCGTAAGCATTAATGCAGTTTACAGAGAGTACGGCGCAAAAATCGTTTATGTTAATACCGACGGCACATCCTATCCTGATGCGTCAAATCTTAATTACGCTACTGCTGAAATTACCGAAAATGCCGATGGCACCGAAACCGTTACAATCAATTATGATAAAATGGACGGAATTAACACCTTCATTGGTTGGTATAGCGGCGAAACCTTGGTTGAAAGTGGGGAAGCCTACACCTATAATCCCAATGAGGTTGATATTTCAGAAGTTACTGCAAAGCTCCTCTGCCGTAATGTGCTAACAGGCGCCGCATCCTTTGAGTCCTACGCAAATGGCACCAATATGCGTGTTGAACCCGTTGCCACAGGTGTTGCCCCCTATAACGATAAATGGGGACTTATGGTTGGCTCTAATTACGAAACCGAAAATATAGGATTTTATCTTAAAACTATGGGTGAGACCTCTACCACCTACTACACCGATATTGGCTATGACAGAGAAACAGGCACCTATTATGCAGAAGCAGATAGAAAGACTGCAAAATATACAGCAACACCTCACAGCGGTAATTCAATGCTTGCAATTTCTTCCTCTTACCGCTCCTTTGTAAGAAAAATAGAGGGTCTTAAGCCCAACACAAGCTACACAATGAGTATGTATGTAATGAATCCTGATGAATACAACTTCCTTTCATCGGTAACAGTTGCAAACACATATAATATAAAACCCTCTTACCTCAGCGTTATGTCTAACCATTTGATTGCCAACAGCCAAAAAATTGCCGGAGCAGATATCTACGGTTTTTATGAAGAACCCAGAAGTGAAGAGCTTTTTGAAACCAATGTAACAATAAAGGATAAATCCTCTGTTCAAAACTGGAAGAAAATCAGCTTTAGCTTCAAAACAGATGATAATACCGATAGCGTTTATATACATTTATATCCACGCAACCGCAATACCTGGTATAATCGTTGTCAAACCTATGTGGATGATATGGTTTGCTATGAAACTGCTATAAATTATGCAGGCAATGCAATGCGTGCCGCTTCTGCTGAAGTCCCACAGGCTCTTCGCTATAAGTTCTCGGTTAAAAATGAAATGCTTACCTCTTATAATGGCAGTACCTTCAAAGAGCTTGGTATTCTTGCCGCTGATAGCACTAAGATGAATGGTGAAGTTCTTTATAAAGGTAATGAGTTCGCTAAGGACGTAAAGGTAAATGAAACCAACTATCAGTACCTGGAAGGCGATACCGAGAACACCTATTTCACCGCCGCTCTTTATAACATAGGTCGTTCAGGCGGTAAAATTGATTATAATAAATTCGCCACAGAATATGCTGTTCGTCCTTACTTTGTTTACACCGATAAAAATAATGTAGAAACCATTATCTACGGCGATACCGTAACCGTTTCAATTTTTGACGTTATGTACGCCATCCGTGATTGGCCTAAAACCACCGAAGATTTGAATATTGTAAACGCAATGCTCGAAAACGCTGCCATAAGAAGCCATTATTCTGATTGGCAGCCCGATGACGGTTGGAATCTTGATAATCCCAATACCCCAACCGAATATGATTATTCCTTTGCCGTTGTGGGCGATGTTCAGTACATCACAGAAAACTATCCCGAAAAGCTCCCCCACATTTACGATTGGCTTATAAATAATAAAACAGACAAAAAACTCCAATATGTGTTCGGTATGGGTGACATTACCAATATGAGTACCGACAGGGAATACGCAGATATTGATGAACAGCTTCTTCGTCTTAAAGAGGCAGGAATAAATCAATCCGTTATTCGCGGTAATCACGATGCGATTGCAGGGTATGATAAGTATATTACCACCGAAAAATACGCCTATGGCGGCGACAGCTTTGAAAGCTATGACGGCACAATGAAAACCTACTACCGCATCGTTACAGTAGGCGGCATTAAGTATATGATGCTTACCCTTGATTTCTTCCCCTGCACCGCCGAGGTTGCCTGGGCAAGAGAAAAGGTAGATGCCAACCCCGACTGCAACGTAATTATCAGCACCCACGGTTATCTTGATGGCGATATGACGCTCCTGCAAGAAAAAGAGGTTTACGATGTTGAGGACCGTGTAGATTCCGAAGGCAACGCCCTTGGTGGTCACGCAGGACAGTATATTTACGATAATTTGGTAGTTCCTTGCTCCAATGTTGTTATGGTGCTTTGCGGCCACGAAAGCTCTTTTGGCCCTGAAACCAAGCTTCTCACTCGTGAAGATGGCACCACAGCCGTTCAGATTCTTACCAACTTCCAACAGCCTGAGTACACCGACCTGAGAGCATACGGAATGCTCGCTATGTTCTATTTTGGAAACGGCGGCGAAACCGTTACGGTTGAATGGTTCTCATCAATTAAGAACGAATATTATATGGATAAATACCAATTCTCATTTGATTTAAATGTGATTAAGTAACAAGCAAATCGAACAATAAAAATTTTAAAACAGGGAAGAAGTGAAAAATTCTCGCTTCTTCCCTGTTCCTTTTATTAGTATATTAGATTTGATTAATTCATAAAACTTAAAGGACATCTTTATTTTTTAAAGTCGGTTAAATTTTGTCCCATTTTAACGGGGGTTTCTATTCCTTTTTTTGTTGCTGAAAAATATTCATAGTTTATATTTGTGGCATCTTTTTCCAAAAGCAGAACAATGGTGCTTCCGCCGTAAAGGAACATTCCCTTTTCTTCACCTTTTGAAAATTCGCCCTCGCTATGGTGGTTTTTGATTTTGCCAACCAACATTGCTCCAACCTCAATTTGAGTAACTGTACCAAAATTTTCGGTTTCCATAACGGTATACTCACGACAGTTTTGAACAAAAACGGGGTATCTTTCAAGGGCTATGGGGCGTACCGTGTGAAGCTTGCCTTTTATAAACCGTTTTTTGCTTATTGTTAGATTATCCACATAGCAATAACGGTGGTAGTGGTCTACGCAAAGTCTGAAAACAAGACAAATTCCGTCTTTGTACCTTTTGCAGATTTCATCCCCCGCTAAAAGCTCATTTACTGAATAACTGCTTTGTTTTATGGGTAAAACGGTGTCATCTGTGATTTTATAAGCGCTAAGCAGTCCGTCGCAGGGTGAAATAAGGTGATTTTTTTCAAAATCTATTGGTCGAAGCTCAGGCTTTATTTCTCTGCAAAAGCAATGATTAAAACAGTTAAAATCATTTGTTTTATAATCAGCCAAATTAATACCGTTTTTTGTTACAAAGCCCTTTATAAGCGGTTTTGAAAGTCTACTGCTTAAAAATACTCCGCAAAGCTTTGAAAGCCATCTGGCGGTTAGGAGCTTTAAAACAAACCTTCCTGATTTGGTATTATATAAAAAACCAAGAGCACCTTTTTTGTTATTATTCATAAATATACCTAGCTGTGTCTTATAATAAAGGCAATAATAAGGGCAATAAACTCGGCGGTGCCAATTCCTACAAGAGCTAAAATGCCTTTAAGACCTAATTTTTTAATCTTAAACGGAGTTATAAACAAAGCGCCTGTAATAACTATTGCTACAATGTAAAGCCAAGTAAGGTCGGCGGGTACTAAATACTGTAAAAGCGCAACTGTAGGGAAGATAAGTGATGCAGAGGTTACAGGCAGACCAAGGTAAAACTTTCTGGAGCCTGTTTCGGTTTCTTGACGCTCCTCCTCAGTTACATTAAAATATGCAAGTCTAATCATAGCCGTTAAAATATAAAGAATAAGTATTCCAAAAATAGCAACCTTTAAAAATATGTTTAAGTAGTTAGAGCTGTTGCCGTTAAGTAGGTGACCAAAAGCCTCCGAAACCCTTATAAAAGCCGCGCCTATACAAGCGGGTAAAACACCAAAGGCAATAAGGTCGGAAAGAGAATCTATTTGAATACCGAATTTTCTTTCTATGTCACTTCTGTTTTTCTTGGTAGAAGCCACCTTGCCGTCAAATGCGTCACAAAGTCCGCAAAAAAGCAGAAAGAATATTCCTAAAAATGGATGACCGTGGCCACCTAAAGAAACAACAATTCCCGTTCCCGCAGAAAGCAAGGAAAGGTAGGTTAAAACAACCGTGTAATCATAAATTCCTATCATAATTGTACCTCCTGTTGTTTTTGAACTTGCTTTTTTCTTCTTTTATCAGAATAGGTAATGCAGCTTATAAGAAGGGTTATTCCGCAAATAATTATACACATATAGAATGAAAGAAAACGACTGAAAAGCTCTAAAAATTCATAATTTTGAATACCCATCATTTGAAAACCGTCTAACATAAGGTAATCGGTAACGCCAACTGCACCCGGTATAGGCACACAGTTTGCTCCAAGTAAAACATAAATTTGTGTTACGAAAACATCAAAAGCCTTAGAAAGCTCACCGCCCGAGGCAAGGTAGGTTAAGGGAGTTACCAAAACCTGAGAAAGTCTTTGCAATAAATTGAATATAAAAACAATAATAAGCAGCTTGCCTTTGCCCTTAAGAAGCTCGGTATTTTTAGAATAATTATTCATTTTATTTTGAACCTTTGCAAGGGTTTTATCCACCTTGCGTATAATGTGAAGCCTACCTAAAAATTTAATAAACCCTGTGCAAAGGCTTTGCATAAGACCTTTTTTAGTAAGCAGCATTATGAAAAATAAAAGTAAAAATACTTGAGTAACAATTCCTGCAACAATCAAAATTTTAGAAAGCCCGCTAAAGCCAAAGAATGTGTTTAGGTTTGCAAAAATTGCAAAAACACCCATTACAACAATTGCTGATGTGTACATTACAAGGTTGCAAATAAGCGCCGCCGTAACAACGGTACCGGGAATGCCGTCCTTCATCATAAAATAGGCGCAGGCAGGTTGACCGCCCGTTGCCGAGGGGGTTATTGCCGAAACATAAATATCGGCTGCAGAATATACAAAACCGCCTTTAAAACCTGTTTTGTACCCCAAGGCGCGACAAACATAAATAAGGGCAAAGCCTTCAAAAAATATAAATCCAAGCATTGAAATAATCGCCGAAGCAAGCCACCAAGGGTTGGAATTTTTCACAAAATCCCAAAAACTTTTAAGGGAGAAATTACCCGACTGAGCGACTACCGCCCAAATACTCAGCGCCGCAATGACTATAAATACAACCGTCCAAATAATCCTGTTTTTAAGATTAAAGGACTCCTTCTTTTTTTCACCTGAAGCATTTTGCTCTATAGGTGCTTTTTGTGTATCTGACAAAATTATTCCCCTTTCAGGAATTTTCGATTTATTTTTTCAAAAAATCTTTCGGTTTTAAATTTTTTACCTAAGAAAAGTCCGATTTCACCCACCAAAATAGCGGCAGGGATATCTAAAATCAGGTGTTGCTTTACAAAAACTACCGACGCAAAAACAAGTATTGCAAAAATAAACCATAAAGGCACAAGCCATTTTTTAAATCGGGTTATTTTATGCGCTGTTCTGAATAAAATCCAACTTTCCAAACAATGAACAGAGGGTAAAAGGGTTGTTGGTGTATCTGCAGAATAAATTAAATTAACTAAATAGCCTAATATTCCTTCACCCGTATTTTCGGGGCGGCTCATTGTGGTGGGCAAAATAAGAAAAATCACAAGACAAATTAATTTTGCAATTATTTCAGAAGAAATCACTCTGTAGCAAACTTCCTTGCTTTCGGCGGCAATAAGCCCATAGCCCACAACCCACTGAAGGTAAGAAAGTATGTATATTATAATAAAGGCAGGTATAAACGGTATAGCAAAATCTATTGGCAGAGAAATATCAAAATGATAGCCCGAGTCGGTAACTAATTTAGTACCCGTGTAGGCTATGGTATTAATCAAAATCATTGAAAAAATAGGAATCCACCAATACCTAATAGACCAAACTTTGTTTTTTCTCATTATTTTCTCCAAAAGTCAAAATTTTTAAAAAATTCACACTATTATAAACATTATAACATATTTTAAGTGTTATATCAACAAAAAGAATGTTGGTAATTATTAATTTTTTAAAATTTTTTTAAATTGGTTGATTTAAAAAGTCTAAATATGTATAATGTTAGTATGTTATTAAAATCCGAAATAGCCTTAAATGGCTATTTTAGGTATATTTTGGCTCATCGAGCTTCATAGCCATTTAGGAAAGGACTTAAAAGTGAGTATTAAAAAAATTAAACCAATAAAATTATCAGAGCTATCCAAAAGGCAAAAATTAAGCTTTTTGGTTTTTCCCATATCCATAATTTATATGGAGCTTATTTTTAAATTTTTAACCACACCCGATTTTTTTAATCTGGGTTTACTTTTCGCGCCCCTTTATTCCATTGTGGCGGGGGGAGTTTTAAGTGTAATTTGCAGTTGCTTTAGCAGTAAAACGGGCAACACATTGGCAAAAATCTTTCTTTTTGTTTTGGCATTGGTTTTTTCTACCCAAATTGTCTATTATTGGTGCTTTAACAAATATCTCATACTGTATTCTATAGGCGTAGGTGGCGCCGACCAAATAATTGAGCAGGGCATTTGGGAAAAAACACTTCAAACAATCAAGGCGTGTATAATTCCTGTTATTTTGATTTTTGCTCCTGCGATTTCAGGTTGCTTTTTTATAAGCGCAAAAAGAGGTGTAACCTTCACAAAAATTTGTATAAAACCGCGAATTTTCGGTTTTTTAGGCTCTGTAGCACTACATTTTTTAATAACCCTTTTGGTTATACTTATTCCAATTTCAAACGAAATATATTATCAAGCCTTTGATCCAAATCTTTCTGCCGCTTATTTTGGGCTTTTGAATACCGAGCTTCAGGATATTAAATACAATATTTTGGGAAGTGAGCATCCCTCGGATATTGAAATAGATGCATCCTCAGATATTCCCGTATCTGCTGAGCCGACCACTCCTCAAACATACGGTACCTGGCAGATGGATATAGATTTTGACTCCCTTATAAAAAACGAAACCAACAAAGAGGTTTTAGACCTTCACAAATATTTTAGTGAACGAACCCCCAGTGAGAAAAATCAGTATACAGGTATGTTTGAAGGGTATAATCTTATCTACATAACTGCTGAGGCCTTTTCCCATTATGCAATTAACAGGGAATTAACCCCCACCCTTTATAAAATGTATAATAACGGCTTTAAATTCAACAATTTTTATACACCCATTTGGGGAGTCAGCACCTCTGATGGAGAATATGTTAACTGCACGGGACTAATACCAAAATCGGGTGTATGGAGCTTTTATCGCTCAGGAGAGCAAAAAAACAATATGTGCTTTACAATGGGCAGACAGTTTTTAAACTCGGGAGTCCAAAAGGTTTACGCCTACCATCCCCACACCTACACATACTATCGCAGAGATGTATCCCACCCCAATATGGGTTATATTTACAAAGGAATGGGCAATGGCTTAGAGGGTAAAATTAAGAATTGTTGGCCTGAATCTGACTATGAAATGATAGCCGCTACTGCCGATGAATATATATCAAGCAGTGAAAGGTTTCACGCATATTATATGAGCGTAAGCGGTCATATGGATTACAGCTTTTCGGATAATTCAATGTCTGCAAAAAACAAAAAGCTAGTGGAAAATCTGCCCTATTCCGAAGTCGCAAAATCATACATTGCCTGTAATATTGAGCTCGATAGGGCTATGGAGCTATTACTTTCAAAGCTGGAGGCGGCAGGAGTAGCCGACAAAACCCTTATTGTTATTTCTGCCGACCATTATCCTTACGGCTTAGAGGATAAAAACTCAGAGGATGAATACCATTATTTTTCCGAATTGGCAGGGCACAAGGTAGACTCCAATTTTGAAATTTACAAAAACGCCTTGATTGTTTATTCTCCTTCTATGAAAAAATCTATAGAGGTTGATAAATATTGCAGTAGCTTAGATGTGCTTCCCACCATTTCAAATTTGCTTAATTTTGAATATGATTCAAGGCTTTTAATGGGAAAGGACATTTTAAGCAGCAGCTCGCCTCTTGTGGTTTTTTCAAACCGAAGCTTTATAACCGAGCGCGGTATGTATAGCGCATCTGAAAGAACCTTCACCGATTTTAAGGGTAATGTTATAAAGGATAAGGAATATATTTCCGCCTATAAAACCGAGGTTAATAATATGTTTTTGGCATCTGCCAAAATACTTGAGACCGATTATTACGGAATAATTTTCGGTACCAGAAAAACAAGAATTGAATAAAATAAAAACGGGGAAGAAGTGAAATTTTTCATTTCTTCCCTGTTTTAGATGTTAGATATTAGACGCTGGATAACTGAACCGATAAATTGGGGGTTTGAAAGTCGTTTCGCCTTTCAAACCCCCAATTTATCTAGCATACTTATTTAAATAATTTTCTAAATTCCTTATGGTGAAATATCCGCTTGTTTCTTTAATTTTATAACTATCCTTATTAAAAACAATGGTGTCAGGGACTAATTGGGTATTATCCGCCTTATTGTCTTTGCAATAGGTAGATGTCATACGGATTATTTCACTATAGTCGCTGTGATCTTTAAAATGAACCATAAATTGAAAATTAGTTTTTTCTGTGCCTTCTACGACATTAAAGCCATCAATATATTTTTTGGTGGTAAAAAACATCCTTTCACTGATAATAGGGTTATAAGGTGCGCCAATATCTGAGCCAATATCTGAGCTTATAGCTTTTTCCAACATACAAGAATAATATTTTTGGCCCCTTTTAAAGGTTATCATATCATAAATACCCGTTTCAACAATAACAACCTCAACCATACCCGTACCGCCCAATTTGTTGGCTAAAAAGCCTTTGTTATGGTTATTATCAAGAACTATGGTAAAATAAGAAACCCTTCTTATCCAAATTTCTGTATCCAAATCAAATTTATAACAAACCTTACCGCCTAACAGTTGAATTGCCCTTGCTTTTAAACCTGCGGTTGGTAATACAGAATTCTCCCCGACTCCCTCAAGGGGTAAAGCATTCTCATTTTCTATTAATATTTTAGTAGCATAAAAATTGAATTTATCAATACTTTCAATGTGCTGAGGGCCACTAACATCTTTACCATCAGCAATTTGTTCTTGAGAGGTACTTGAATGTGAGGATGAAGAAGCTTTGTTATCGCTTTGCGCCCCTTGTGAATGAGAATTATTTTGATTTTCAGAAAAATCTTCTTTTGAGGTTTGTGAATTTGACAATTGATTGTCTTCGGATTCTAAAACCGAATTAGAGGATTTTTCTCCAAACAGCAAGGAATTGTTTATATTATTCGCATTAATAGCCAATGCAGAAACACCTATGGCGATACACAACACCCAAAGGGCTATTTTTACAAAAAGAGGGCGAAATATTATAATTTTACTCTTTTGAGCCGTTTTTTTAAAACTCTTTTTGTCGTTTGCCTGTAAGGCTTCTTCCAAAATATCATCATCTAATTGGCTTAAAAGCTCAAATAATTTTTCAGAATTTGAATTTTTCATATTTCAATCCCCTCCTTTTCTAAATATTTATGTAATTTTATTCTTGCTCTGAAAAGCTTTACGGAAATTTTATTTTCCGATATACCATATCTTTCAGAAAGCTGTGAAACAGTTTCCATACAAAAATATCTTCTTATAAAAAGAATACGGGTTTCGGTATTCAAGCTTCTTAAAAAAGCAGAGATTACATTTTTAAATTCTTCCTGCTCAAGCTTTTCCCCCAAGCGGTTATCAGGCGAATTGTCGGGTATACATTCGCTTAATTCATCAATAACCGCCACATATGGGGTTGACCTTTTTATTCTTGCATTATATTTAAATTTATTTATGCTGATATTTCTTGCTATTTTACAAACATATGCAGAAAGATTTGTAGGCCGATTAGGCGGAATAGAATTCCATATTGCTAATAAAACATCATTTTCGCACTCTGAAATATCTTCTTTACTGTTTAATAAATTGGTTAAAATTGTTCTATAAAGATTTTTATATTTATTTGAGATTTGATTTAGTCCTGCTTCATCCCGTTTAAATAGCAAATCTATAATTTTTGCATCTTCCGTTTTCTTCACCTTTTTCTATAAATATATTGGGCTTATAAATTAAGTAAATAAAAAATAGTAAATATTACAAAATAGTATAACATAAATACTTTAAAATTGAAAACACCCAAAAACAACCATTTAAGATTGCTTCAAATAAGAATACTTTAATAGCCCTTTCTTGACAATACAAAAGCCTATTGTTATAATTTATTTAGTATTTGAAATTTTTCTTAAAAGGTGGTGTTTACCTTGAGTGGAATTTATCCATATTTTTTTATGATAGCCCGTTGGATTATTGCCCTATGCTCGGTGGGGATTGCCATAGCGTGGACAAATTATTTTATTAAAACAAGATTTCCCAGTTCTCCCCTTGCCGCCTTGGTTACCGCTGATGGAATTACCCTTGATATATTTAATGCCGAAAATATAATAGGCAGGTCATCCTCTGCCGATATTATAATTCCAATAAACGGAGTACATAAGCGCCACGCAATACTCAGCTTTAGAAAAAATCATTGGATATTATATCCCCTTGAGGGAAGGGTTGCAATCAATTTGCAAAACGCAACCCGTCCCGCCCCCTTGGATTATGGGGACACCGTTACCATAGCAGGACAAACCCTTACCTTTAAATATAAAGAAATAGAGGATATTTCCTCCCGCAGAGCGCCCAAAGGCTTTTTGCCTATGTTTTTGCTCACAATTTTTCAAATTTTTGTTTGTCTTTCCATCTCTTTAAGGTTTATAGAGAATTTAAACATTCTCATACCCTTATCCTTTTTGGGACTTATTATTATTGAATGGGGTTATTTTATAATATCCCTTTTTGTTAAAAATGCAAAAATGCTTATTGAAATCCCCTTATTTTATCTATCTACTCTGGGATTTGCGGTTTGCGCCTGTTCGTTACCCGAACAGCTTTTAAAACAGCTAATTTGCTATGGAGTAGGCTTTTTTGCCTTTTTACTGCTCACCTTTATTTTAAAATACAGAGACTTTTTAATCAGAGTTCAACGCATAATTATGCTTCTTTCGGTTGGACTACTATATTTTACCGCATTTTTCGGCACAAAAATAAACAGCGCACGAAATTGGCTTCAAATAGGCGGTTTTTCCTTCCAACCCTCAGAGCTCTGCAAGGTGGCTTTTGTTCTTTCGGGAGCCATAACCCTTTATATGCTCCACAAAAACAAGGTCAGACGCCTTGAATTTTTAATTTATTCAGCCCTTTGTATGGGCGCCCTTGCAATTATGCTTGATTTTGGCGCCGTGGCAATCTTTTTTATAGGTCTTATGGTAATTTTAACCCTCAGAGGGGAGCATCCTTTGATTTTGGGCGGAATTTTTGGCTCGGCAATCATAGGAATTTTGGGGGTTATTTGGCTCTACCCGTATGTAGCGCGAAGATTTTCTGTGTGGCTTTATGCTTGGGAACACGCGGGTGACACAGGCTACCAGCAAACCCGTACAATGATGTCCTTTGCAAGCGGAGGACTTTTGGGCGTCGGGGGCGGAAACGGATATTTAAACCAAATTCCCGCCGCCGAAACAGACCTTGTTTATGGAATAATAGGGGAAGAATGGGGCGCAATTGTCGCCCTTGTTGCCGCATTTTTTATTATAGCCATTTGCCTTTATGGCTGCCGTCTTGTCAGACATTCAACCTGCGTTTTTGATGCTGTTACTGTAGGCGGAGCTATGGCTATGCTTATTTTTCAGTCTGCACTAAATATATTCGGCTCGGTTGATATGCTACCTCTTACAGGCGTAACCCTTATTTTTATAAGCGTTGGTGGTACGAGCCTTATTTCAGCTTGGATGATGCTTGCCTTCTTTAAGGCGGCGGAGCTTCATCCACAAAAGGTAGAGCAATGGAGGGATGGAGAATATGAATAAAATTTTAAAGCGATCCTTTGTTTTGTTTTTTGTAATTTTTGCTTTTACCGCGGGAATATTGCTTTATTATTTTTCACTTGCCACCAAAGGTGACGATTGGGCAACCTACCCTGCAAATAAGCACATATACTCCAACGGTGTTTTAACAAAGGCGGGACAAATAACCGATAGAAAGGGCACTGTATTAGCCGAAACAAAAAACGGAAAAAGAGTTTACAACAAAAGCTCTGATATCAGAAAAGCAACGGTACACGCAGTTGGGGATTTAAACGGATTTGTAGCTACGGGTATGCACTCGGCATATTTAAAGGAGCTTTGTGGTTATGACCCCATCAACGGAGTTTACAATGTAAGCGGCGAGGGTAATAACATTGAGCTTACCATAGACAGCGATATTTCGGTAGCCGCCTACAAAGCCCTTGGAAGCAGGGCAGGCACGGTGGGAATTTACAACTACCAAACGGGTGAAATAATTTGTATGGCAAGCACCCCCACCTTCGACCCCGCAAGTGACACAGAGCCCAACGGCAAGGGTGTTTATGTTAACCGACTTTTATCGGGTGTTTATGCACCGGGTTCAATTTTTAAGCTTGTTACCGCCCTTTCGGCATTGGAAAATCTTTCAAACCCAACCGATATGCAGTTTTCCTGCAAACAGGGCGTAACCATAGCGGGTGAATGGCTAAGCTGTCTTGGAAATCACGGAAAAATCGGACTAGACGGTGCTTTGGTTCACTCCTGTAATGCATTTTTTGCCCAAACTGCTCTTGAGCTTGGCAGAAGCAAGCTTACCGCCACCGCCGAAAAGGTTGGATTTAACAAAACTCTTAAAATGGACGGCATAAAATGTGCCGAAAGCAAATATGAGGTTTCAAAATCCAATGATATTGACTTTGGTTGGTCGGGAATAGGTCAGCATAACGACCTCGTAAATCCATTCCAGTACCTTACCTTTATGGGTGGTATTGCAAATAACGGCAAAAGCATAACCCCATATTTGGTTAAAAAAATAACATCCTCGGGGGGAGCCACCGTAAAAAAAGCATCTAAAAGCACAACCCGACTTATGAGCGAAGAAAATGCTGAAGCCTTAACTCAAATGATGCGCAATAATGTTAAAAAGAACTATGGCGACTGGCGCTTTTCGGGGCTGGAGGTTTGCGGAAAAACAGGTACCGCAGAGGTGGGCGATAAATCCACCCCTCACTCCTGGTTCGTAGGATTTTGCAACAATTCCAATACCCCCTACGCCTTTGTTGTAATTGTAGAAAATGCAGGAGCAGGCAATGGCGCCGCTACCCAAATCGCCGCTACCGTACTAAAAAAACTTAAATAAAGGGTTTATGTCAAAAATAAACATTTTTATGTCATAAATAAACATTTTTTAATAAATCTATTGCAAAAGCACCTCCGTTTTGTATAATGAAATTGTATCAGCGTACATTTGTGGAAATAATGTATGCAAAATATACAAAAATTAAGGAGGAAAACTTATGAAAAAGACATTGGCATTGTTACTGTCGGTACTTATGGTAGTTTCTACAATTACTTGTATGTTCACAGTAACAACAGCTCAAGCCGAAGCTTTAGTAGGCGAGCTGATCTCCAACGGTGATTTTGAAAACACAACACTTAATCCCGTTGGCACAAATATGGGTGCAATCAGAGGCTCAAGCAGTGCATCCGTTTTAAACAATGGCAAATGGCTCCGCGCAACAGGCGGTTTAAGCTATGCTACATACGGCGACCTTTCGGCTTATGATGCCGAAACCGATACCGTAACCAAAGCAGCGGCTACCGAGTACGCAAAGTATTTCACCGCTTGTTCCACAGTTATTGCTCAGCCTGATGATGAGACCAACAACATTGGTAGAATGAATCAGACCTTGTTCCAGGGCTTTAGCTTTAATGGGGACGAAGGCACCTTCGCTTTCAAAATGAAGGTAAAGGCAAATGAGGCTACCAACAAATTTACTATTGGTTTTGCAGGCTTGCAAACCGAAGACGGTACAATGCCTATGGATTCTTTCTACAGCAAATACCATCTTGAGGTTTTAGAGTCAGTTGGTAATTTCACCGTTAGCTATACCAGTGACAAGAAAATTTACATTACTCTTACCAATCCTACCGAATGGACTGATATGGAGCTTGTTTTTAAGGCTACCAGGAATGCAGATGCTCAGCCCACCAAGGATACATATTCTATTCTTGATATGGATTACACAATGCTTCAAATCTATCACGACAGCGCTAATTTAAGCAGTGGTGATAACGGTAAAAACTACCGTAAACAGGGTATGTATGTGGATGATATTTCCCTTAAATCCTATGTTAATCCCATTGGTGAAGCAGAATTCTACAAAAATGGCGAAAAGCTTGAAAACACCAATGAATTTGCCGACGCAAAATTCACCGTAAACGGCAAAGAGGTTTTAGCATTAGGCTTAGGCGACACAGCAACCG
Source organism: Oscillospiraceae bacterium (assembly GCA_015065925.1). Classification (GTDB taxonomy): domain Bacteria; phylum Bacillota; class Clostridia; order Oscillospirales; family Acutalibacteraceae; genus UMGS1279. Next base: position 75,769 of record SVPL01000001.1, on the reverse strand, counting down.
CTACTGCCGACTATAACAAAGATGCTAACGTATTTGCAGGTTGGTATAAAGATGATGTTCTTGTTACCCGTGATGAAACCTTCACCTTTACCGCTAATTCTACTGATGTTTATAACGCAAAATACATTGTTAAAAACCTTTTAACCGATACTGCAGGCTCCTTTGAGAGCTTTGATAGAACTCAGTCTCTTAGAGGAACAACCACAGATTATCCTGCAGTTGGTGAATGGGGTACTGCCGCAAATGCCGGTTATTTAGGCGCAACTGTTGCAGAAACGGTATATGATGTAGACGGTAATGCCTATACTCAGGTAGCAAGCGGCACAAGAAAAATGACCGGAAATGCTGCCGCTATAGTTGCCGATGCATACAAAGGTAATAATTCCTTAAAATTAAGTTGTAGCTACCACACCTTTGTTACTTCTTTGGCTGTTACACCTAATACCAATTACACTCTTTCTTATTACGTTAAGGGTGTAGATACCGATTCCACAAAGCCCCCTGTCAACATAAAAACAGGTATATTAACAACCGTAAACACAAGTGTAACTAAGAATCTTACTCCACAGGGTGAAGTAACCCATTCCGGCATATCATCCCGTTATGCTGTAGCAGATTATAACAACGCTTTTGCTCTTGCCAGGGTTTTTAATAAGGAGCTTGTTTCTAACACTTGGGAGAAAATAACCTTAACCTTTAACAGTAAAAACTTTGAAACCCTTTATTTTGGTATTTCCCCTACCGATTCCGAAACTTTCTGGATTGACGATCTCTGCCTTGTTGCTGAGGAAACAGCAACCGAAAACGTTGCTGTTAAATTCGTAGATTCTGATGGTGCTGACCTTGATGCCGCAAAGGCCGCAAATATCTATGCTAAGACAACCGTAATCGAGGATTTTGACGGTTCTAAGGTTTTAAGCGTTGATTATGAAAAAGAAAGCGGCGCATACCTCTTTGCAGGCTGGTACACTGCTGATAACAACCTTTTAAGCAGAGATGAAGTTTATGATTATGAAGGCAATTTAGCCGATGTTTATGCAAAAATTATCTCCAAAAACATCTTAGATGGTGCTGCTTCATTTGAAGGTCAGGCAAACGACACCTCACTTTTAGTTGGCGATATAACAAAATATCCCGAAGTTAACGAATGGGGTGCCAGCTTTACAGCAGGTTATCATAAGGTAACCTATGAAGAGGTTATTTATGATAAATATGGCTACGCTTATCAGCAGATTTCAAACGGTGGTACCGCCACAAAACAAGGTACTGCAAAAGTAACAAACGCTAAATCCTACAGTGGTAGTAACTCGTTGTATGTAAACGGCGCTTGGGCTAGTATGGTAACCGGACTGGATGTAGAACCCAACACCAACTATACTTTAACTTTCTATGTATTAACCGATGATGCTACAAAAACTATGAAACACAATGGTGTTGCTACAACGGTTAATATTGCTTACCAACAGTACCCTGAAGCTCTTGATGGTGGCGCTTTATCAAATGGAATGGGTGTTGCCGTTGGTAATTTGGGTGATGCTTATGCACTCAGCAAAAAATCTGCTCTTACATTAAGTGCTACTGAATGGACCAAAATAACCCATACCTTTAACAGCGGAATTTTTGAAAAGGTTTATTTTTGTGTATGTCCTACTGCAGGTGAAGGCTATTATATCGATGAGCTTTCATTGGTAGCTGAAGAAAAGGCAGAAACCGTTGGGGTTAAGCTTGTAGATGCAAACGGTGATGCTCTTGCAGAGGATGCCGCCGCAAACGCTTCGGTAGAAGCTTTTGTAGAAAAGGATATCTACACCGGTACAAAAACCGCAACCGTTAACTATGAAACAGGCGCATATACCTTCCTTGGTTGGTATAATGCTGAAAATGAGCTTGTTTCTGCTAACAAAGAATTAGTTGTTACCGGCTCTGTAGATGGTATGTATGCAAAGGTTCAGAACAACAACCTTTTAACCTATGCCGCATCCTATGAAGGATACGAGAATAATACCATTCTTAAATATACAGGCACCGATTATCCCTCGGGCGTATACTTCGGCGGTAACAAGAACGCCGGTTATTTAGGCGCAACCTTCGCTGAAACCATTTACAACAACAAGGGCGAAGCAATCCAGCAGACCGCAGGCGGCACCGTAGGTTCAAACGGCTTGGGCGAGGTTAAAATCTCTAACGCCAAAGCACATAGCGGCAACTATTCTGTAAGCCTTAAAAACGGTTATTGGACCGCTTCTATGGGTCTTGATGTTAAGCCCAATACCGATTATGCACTCAGCTACTATATCTTCGCTCCCAAGAGAGAGGATGCAGTTTCCAACACAATTGCATTAAGCGCTATCTCCACCACAGTTAATACAGGTACATCCGGTACAGGCTCATCCTCACCCCTTAATCAGGCAACCAGCTTTTACTTAGATTCTAAGGATATTACAAATCTTCACGATGGCGAAAACTGGATAAAGGTTACCCACACCTTTAATTCTATGAATCTTAGCAAGGTTTACCTTGTTATCGGTCAGACCGCCGATACCAAAGCATCCAATTGTTGGGCATATATTGATGATATGACCATGATTGAAACCACACCCACCACTATGGATGTAGAAATGAAAAACTGTGCATCCATTGAGCCTATCGGCGCTTCCTTAGACGGACTCTATATTGGTCAGGAATTCACCTTTAAGGTAATTGACAGTATGGATACTGATGCAGTTGTTACATTAAATGGCAATGCAGTTACCGCTAATACCGACGGCACCTACACCGTAATTTTAGGTGAGGTAAACGCACTTTCTGTTCGTTTTGAGGGTGATGAAAATCTTCCCAACTATGACGAAGACGAATTTGGCAGAAAGCTTAATGTGAATAATCACGAGGTTTACAGCGAACCCGTTTGGGAGGGTGACACAGTTTACCACGAAACTGCACTCTTTACTCCCGATAAGGATACCGTTAAGCTTCTCTACCCTGTAGACGAAATTGTTTCTCTCCGTTCTTATGACCTCACTCAAAACTACATTGAGGGTTATGACTATGAGATTACCGAGGACGGTCAAATCAAGCGTTTAGAGGGTGGACGTATTCCTGTTTGGTCTACCTCCCTTACAACCGATACTCCTAACGATTGGCCCACCACCGACGGCAAATACATTGTTCTTACAGGTGATACAACCTATCCTAAATACGCAATCAGCGTAACCTATAAGCACTCTACAACCTTTGCAGACGGTTATCAGCCAATGGCTCCCGCATCACAGTATGCAAGCCTTAACAATGTTATGGCTAAGCTTGAAAAAGGTGAGGAAGTTAACATTGTAGTTTACGGCGACTCTATTTCTTGTGGTTGGAGCTCATCAAGTATGAATCCCGATATCAAGATTTATGACGAAACCAACACCGAGGGTAACTACATTACTCGCTACAATATCAATGTTGCGCCCTATGCTCCTACTTGGGTACAAATGTTTGAAACCGAGCTTAATAACCGTTATCCCAATGCAAAAATCAATGTTAAAAATCTCTCCCTTGGCGGTAAATCCTCGCCTTGGGGCGCAGAGAACATTGCCGCCCGTCTTGCCCTTTGGAAGGACGAGGAAGGCAATCAGGTAACACCCGACCTTCTCCTTATTGGCTTTGGTGTAAACGATTCTGCATCAGGCACCACAGGTATTGCAGTAGATGCATTCAAAACAAATATTGCAAACACCATTACAAACGCACGTGAGGCAAGCGGAAACAATAATATGGAAGTATTACTTTATTCTCCCATGTTCCCCAATCAGTCCTCTACCGAGTGGCCTGCCGAAAGACTTTTAGCCTATGAAGCCGCTATGGAAGATATCTCTGATAATGATGATAACGTAGGTATTCTTAAGCTTTCCTCAATCTTCAATGAGATTGTTAAGAGCAAGAATTGTGAAGATTACCTCAACACCAACCTTAACCACGGTAATGACTTCACCGCAAGACTTTACTACACAGGCATTATGGCTGCTATGACTCCCGATGAAACAGCAAAGCTTACTCCCGATACTCCTGCGGCTCCCGAAGCAGAGGAAATTACAGAAACCTCTGTAACCCTTATTGCTACCGAAGGCTATGAGTATTCTATGGACGGAATTACATGGCAGACCTCTAATGTGTTTGAAGGACTTGAGGCTGAAACCGAATACACCTTCTATCAGCGTGTAGCCGAAACCGATACTGCCTATGCCAGTGAGGCTTCTGAGGCTCTTACCGTAACAACCAAGGCTGCAGTAGTTGTTGTTATGGGTGATGTTGATGGCGACGGCAGGATTGACCTTAATGACCTTATAACCCTTGCACAGTATGTCGCAGATTGGGAAGGCATTGAAGAAAGCCCCGCTATGGATCTGGATGGAAACGGTACAATCAACCTTGAAGATGTTACCTATTTTGCCCGCTATCTTGCAGGCTGGGAAGGTTACCAGATTTAACCTAATAAAAAGTATTGACATTTTTCTACTTTGTGTTACAATATAATATGTTAAAAGTTAATACCCTTATCAAGAGTGGCGGAGGGACAGGCCCTGTGATGCCCGGCAACCTGTGTAAAGCAAGGTGCTAAATCCTGCGGTTTTTACCGAAAGATGAGGCTGATAAACCCCTGCCCCATCACGGGCGGGGGTTTTTGAAGTAATAGGTAAGAAGTAAAAAGTATGGGTATTGGCTAAAATCATAATATAAAGGAGAAATTTAAAATGGCTAAATGGCTTTTTACATCCGAATCGGTGACCGAAGGTCATCCCGATAAAATCAGCGACAATATTTCCGATGCCATTCTTGATGCAATGCTTGAGCAAGACCCCGAATCCCGCGTAGCTTGTGAAACCTTCTGCACCACCGGTATTGTAACAGTTATGGGTGAAATCACCACCAAAGCAACAGTAGATATTGCAAAAATCGTACGCGAAGTTGTGTGTGATATTGGTTATGATTCTGCCGAAAAAGGCTTTGACGGCAACACCTGTGGCGTTATGGTTGCCCTTGATAAGCAATCCCCCGATATTGCTTTAGGTGTAGATAAATCCTTAGAGCAAAAATCAGGCGAAAATGACGAGCTTAACTTACACGGTGCAGGTGACCAGGGTATGATGTTTGGTTTTGCCTGTGATGAAACTCCCGAGCTTATGCCCCTTCCCATCGCCCTTGCTCACCGTCTTGCAAAAAGACTCACCGCAGTACGCAAATTGGGTGAGCTTTCCTACCTTCGCGCAGACGGTAAAACTCAGGTTACCATTGAGTATGATGAAGGCAAACCCGTACATATTGACACCGTTGTTGTTTCTTCACAACACTCTGCTGATGTTACAATTGAAGACCTTCGTGCCGACATTTTAGAAAAGGTAATCAAAGCTGAGCTTAAAGACGAGCTTTTTGATGAAAATACAAAAATATTCATTAACCCCACAGGCCGCTTTGTTGTAGGCGGTCCTCAGGGTGACACAGGTCTTACTGGCAGAAAAATTATTGTAGATACCTACGGCGGTTATGCTAAACACGGCGGCGGCGCATTTTCGGGTAAGGACCCCACAAAGGTTGACCGTTCTGCCGCTTATGCCGCGCGTTATGTTGCTAAAAACATTGTTGCCGCAGGTCTTGCAAAGCGCGCTGAGGTTCAGCTTGCCTATGCAATCGGTGTTGCAAAGCCCGTTTCGGTTATGATTGATACTGCAGGTACGGGAATTGTTGATGACGAAACCCTTGCAAATGCTGTAAACAAGGTATTTGACCTTCGTCCCCTTGCTATCATCCGCGATTTAGACCTTCGCAGACCTATCTACCGCCAAACCGCCGCTTATGGTCATGTTGGCAGAACCGATTTGGATTTACCTTGGGAGAAAACCGACCGCACAGAAGCCCTTAAAAACGCACTGAAATAATAAAAACTCAAAACGGGGAAGAAGTGAAAATTTTCACTTCTTCCCCGTTTTAGATGCCGGATACTGGATACTGGATATTAGATAGCTAAACCGCTAAATTAAGCGAAAAACGATGGTTTAACCTTTTTATAATCAAACCTTATAAATTAAATCGCCGTAGGTGGGCATAGGCCAGTATTTTTTTGCGGTAATAAGCTCTAATTCGTCTGCCGAGGCGCGAACCTTTGCCATATAGGGAATAATATTATCTCTATAATAGTTGGCTCTTTGTTGCAAATCGGAAATTTTTGTGGCATCGGCGCTTAATTTCTCTAACTTTTTATTGTCCTCATACATTGTGTTAAGAAGGCTAGAAAGGGTAATAATAAGCTCGGTTTCGGCAGTCGAAAGGGCGGTTGGAACGGCTGCTTTAAGCTCATTTACGGTATTGCTTAAATCCTTAATATATGCCGTAACAGATGGGAAAATATACTTTTTAGCCATACTTACCATTGTGTTGGCTTCAATTCCCATTACCTTGCAGTAGTTTTCAATCAGAATTTCATAACGGGAATGCATTTCTGCCTCGGTAAATACCTTGTGGTCGGTAAAAAGCTTAATATTTTTGGCGTTAATAAACTCAGGCAGAGCGTCGGGTGTGGTGGGAAGATTTAAAAGACCTCGTTTTTCGGCTTCCTCTACCCATTCATCACCGTATCCGTTGCCGTTGAAAATAATGCGTTTATGCTTTTTAATGGTTCTTTTAATTAGCTTATTTAAAGCGGCATTAAAATTATCGGTATCCACCTGCTCTAATTCGTCGGCAAACTGCTTTAAAACCTCTGCGATGGCGGTATTAAGCACAATGTTGGGGCCCGAAATTGAAAAACTGGAGCCCACCATACGGAACTCAAACTTGTTACCTGTAAAGGCAAAGGGTGATGTACGGTTTCTGTCGGTTGTGTCCTGAGCAAAATGGGGAAGAACGTGAACGCCTATCTCCAGCTCTCGTTTGCCTGTACCCTCATACTCGGTGCCGCCTTCAATAGCCTCTAAAATCTCGGTAAGCTCATCACCAAGGAACATAGAAATTATGGCAGGGGGAGCCTCATTAGCGCCCAGACGATGGTCGTTACCCGCGCTTGCAGCAGAGATGCGAAGCATATCCTGATAATCATCAACCGCCTTAATAACGGCGCATAGGAAGGTTATAAACTGTGCGTTTTCGTGGGGGAGCTTACCCGGCTCTAAAAGATTTACACCCGTATCGGTGGAGATTGACCAGTTATTGTGCTTACCGCTGCCGTTAATACCCTCAAAGGGCTTTTCGTGGAGCAGACAAACCATTCCGTGACGCTCGGCAACACGCTTCATAATTTCCATTGTTAACTGATTATGGTCGGTGGCAATGTTGGTTGAGGTGTAAATGGGCGCCAATTCGTGCTGTGCGGGAGCCGCCTCATTATGCTCGGTTTTGGCAAGTACGCCCAACTTCCAAAGCTCGTCATCCAAATCGCGCATATATGCCTTAACGCGTGTTTTTATACTGCCAAAATAGTGGTCGTCAAGCTCCTGTCCCTTGGGTGGCATTGCGCCAAAAAGGGTTCTTCCGCAGTAAATAAGGTCGTTTCTCTGGTCAAAATATTTTCGGTCTACCAAAAAATATTCCTGTTCGGCGCCAACTGTAGTAACAATATTTTTAACATCCTCATTGCCAAAGAGCTTTAAAACACGCATTGCCTGCTTATTTATAGCCTCTATGGAGCGAAGCAAAGGAGTTTTTTTATCAAGAGCCTCACCGCCGTAGGAACAAAAAGCGGTGGGGATGTAAAGGGTGCCATCCTTAATAAAGGCGTAGGAGGTGGGATCCCAAGCCGTATATCCCCTTGCTTCAAAGGTAGCGCGAAGACCACCCGAAGGGAAGGAGGAGGCATCAGGCTCACCCTTAATAAGCTCCTTGCCCGAAAATTCCATAATTGCGCCACCATCATCTGTGGGGGCAATAAAACCATCGTGCTTTTCGGCGGTAACACCCGTCATAGGCTGGAACCAATGGGTATAGTGGGTGGCGCCTCGCTCTAAAGCCCAATCCTTCATAGCAGTTGCAACACTGCTGGCGATGGCGGGGTCTAATCCCTTACCATTTTGAATGGTCTTTTTAAGTGCCTTATATGTTTCTTTTGGAAGCTTTTCACGCATGGTGGCATCATTGAACACCATACTGCCGAACATTTCATTAACACGGCCCATAAACTAAATTCCTCCTGAAATTTAAAGCGCTGTGGCGGGTTTCCGTACCACAACGCAGAATTATACTACGCAGAGTCTAAAAATGCCTTATTTAAAGGATTTTGACTCGTTACAGTATACGCTACTCGGTAGCATTTGTCAACCAAATAACAATTTTTTATTAGAATATTAAGGTTTTTACAAAAACCGCTTAATTTTATTAAGCGCTATCCTTATAATATAAAGTTAGCTTCTGAAAAAATATTAATATTTTTAGGGATTTTTTATTTTTTGTCGGTATTTTTACCAAGTAATATATCTGATTTTGAAGCAATAGCACCAAATACTGAGGAGGGTATTGTCGGCATATTGGGGTGGGCTTTTATTTTTTCTTTGTGGAACCCTTCGGCTATGATATCATTATTTAAAATTCCCTTTTTTATTGCCTTTAATGTGAAGGAAATAATCTCATTGTAAATATTTTCGCACTCGTCCAAATATTCCTTTACTGCAACCTTGCCCAAAGCTACGCTTCCCAAGGGATAATATTCGTGGGCGGCAAAAATGTTTTCAATTTTCATAGCTTTTAATCTTGCAATGGATTTTTTGTATTCTTTGGGACTATGTACGCCACAGCCGTACTGTTTTATCCCCCATTGCTGTAAACAATCTCCCGTTATAATTGAAGCGCTGTTTTTCAACCAAAGGGCGCCACTATCAAAGGAGTGCCCCGGCAGGGATAAAAAACTAATACCCTCTATTGGCTCATCCCCGTTTTTTAAAAGCTTTCCACCGAATTTTTCACATAAGGCTTTATTAAAACAAATGAGTTTAATATTGGGAAGGTTTTTAAAAAGGGTTTCAAGTCCTCCCGCGTGGTCGTCGTGGGAGTGGGTTAAAAATATGTAATCAGGTTGGATTTTTAAATCATTAAGGGCGGGGATAATAATTTCCTCCACATCACTTTTGTATGTACCGCAGTCTACCAAAACACTTTTGCCGTTTGAAATCACGAGAAAACTACTGGTAGTTACTGTGTAAAAGGGAATATCTAGCTTATAAATATCTGAGGTTAATTTTTTAAACAAGTTAATCACCTAATCCAAAAATTTTAAAGGGATATTTTTTAAAATTTTAACTATTTTTTACTATTATTTTGATTATAAATCTGTTATAATGCAGTTGTCAAGCCCAACAATTTATTTTAGGAGCGATTTTATTATGAACAAAAAAGACTTTGGAGTTCGTCAAGTCCATTTGGATTTTCACACCTCACCACTCATTCCGAAAATTGGTTCAAAATTCAACAAAGAGCAGTTCCAAGCCGCCCTTAAAAAGGGAAATGTAGAAAGCATTACCGTTTTTGCTAAATGCCACAACAGTATGTGCTACTTTCCCACAGAAATTGATGAGATGCATCCAAACCTTGATTTTGATTTAACGGGGGCTATGGTAGATGCCGCCCACGAAATTGGCGTTCGCGCTCCAATTTACATAACTGCAGGTTGGTCGGAGAAGGAGGCTTTAGCTCACCCCGAATGGCGCGCTCAGGCTGAGGAAGGAAAAGATTTTTGTTCTAATCCCGAACTAAAATCTAATATGGATATAGGCCCCAACGCACCGCGCCCTCACGCCGCTTGGCATTTTCTTTGCCTTAATGACGGCAACGAATATACAAAGCGTATTTATGCTTTAACCGAGGAAATTTGCAAACGCTATCCTGTTGTAGATGGACTTTTTTACGATATTTGTATTGTTGGCACCGCCTGTTATTGCGAAAGCTGTAAGAAGGGTATGAGGGAGATGGGGCTTAACCCCGAAATTCCTGACGATGCTAAAAAATACTTTACCATAAAGCGCAAGGCATTTATGAGCAAGTGCGAAAGCATTATGCGTAAATATCATCCTGAGGCTACCATATTCTTCAACAGCGGCGGCGCCGACCAGTATCGCCCCGAATACCACGAAAATCAAACCCACTTTGAAATGGAAGATTTACCCACCGCTTGGGGCGGATATGATAAAATGCCCATTCGCGCTAAGTTTTTCGGTAAAACAGGTAAGGGCTTTTTGGGTATGACCGGTAAATTCCATCTTAGCTGGGGTGAGTTCGGCGGATTTAAAAGCGGTGATGCGCTGAAATACGAAATTGCATCTATGGCGCTTTACGGCGCAGGCTGTTCCATTGGCGACCATATGCATCCCGATGGCGAAATGGAAATGGAAACCTACAAAAACATAGGTGTTGCTTATGATTATTTGGAAAAAATCGCTCCATTCTGTTATAACGGTGAGTCTACCGCAAAAATAGGTCTATGGCTTACAGATAAAGCCCATCACGGAAGTATGGAGGGCATTTCCAACATTCTTCTTGAAAATCAAATGGACTACGATATAGTTTTCAATAATGATTTTACCCCATTTGATACCGTAATTTTCCCCGATAGCGTTGTTTTGGATGATGATGCCCTTAAAAATTTAAATAGGTACATCGCAAATGGCGGTAAGGTGCTGTTTATGGGCGACGGACTTGTTAAGGACGGCAAATTCCAAATAGATTGCGGTGCAGAATATGTAGGCGGTGCCGAATTTGACTGCGACTACATTGTAACTCACCTTGCAGAGGAAAACAGGCTTCCAAATGCTCCAATGCTTTGCAATTTACCCGCCCAAAAAATTAAGGCAACCGACGGCTGCGTTATGGCAGAAGTTCTTTACCCTTATTTTAGCCGTACAATATCACAATTTTCGGGACACAAAAACACCCCACATAATAAGCAAGGGGAATATGCTCCCGCAATTGTTAAAAAAGGCAATATAGTTTATATGGCGCACGCTATGGGCAACCTTTATTTTGAAATGGGTAGCATTTATCAAAAGCGTTATTTAATGTTCGCTCTTAATCTTTTAAATCCCAAAACGGCATTTTCCGTAGAGGGCTTAGGCGCGCAGGGCAGAGCCACAATGATTAAGCAGGGTGATAAAAACCGCTACTGTCTTAATATGACCTATGCTTCCCCCGTCCGTAGAGGCTGTGCCGAAATAATTGAGGATATTACCGATATTTACAACATAAAAATTGCTCTTTTTGTTGAGGAAAAAATCAAAAAGGCATATTTAGGTGTTACGGGTGAGGAGCTTGAAATGGCTGAGGAAAATGGTGTGCTGACCGTTACCGTTCCCAAGTTAAATTGCCACGCAAGTGTTGTGTTTGAATATTAAATTTTTATAAGCTTTGTAGTGGTTTGCCTTTTTACGGCTATTGCTTTGCGAAAGCATAGCAGATTTGTTATAGCCGTAAAAGGGATGAAGCCTATCTAAAAAAATTTTTTGTTTTTTTAACAAATAAATTCGGGTGTTTTATTGCGGTTTTACCAACCTAAAAAAAGAAAAATACACAAGATTTTGTTATTGACTGATTTTTTTCGACAAAACGGTTTAAATTTTTCAGATTTGCTAGTTAAAATTTAGACTTTAAATGTTAGAAAAATATGATAAAATAGAATAGGTATATGCGATTTTGTGAAAAACACCGCATTTTGTTAGTAAAAACTACCAAATTTGCAAAACATTTGTTAGTTAACTCAAAAAACTGCATAAAAAAAGTGTTTTGGCTTTGTATGGTATGTCATTTTACATAATAATTCCAGTTAAAATATGTGGAATTTATGATTTCGCAGACCGAAAATAGAGGAAAATACTAGAAAAAAGGCAACGTTTTGGTGAAAAAAATTCACTAAGGCGGTATTTTCCGTCTTATAATCTGTTTTTTCGCAGATATCTTTAAGTTGATTTCCCTATACATATTATATATAGGGTTCACTTGCAGAAACTGCGTTGTAAGATAAGGCTTTTTAAAAAAGGTTAGCAGGACTTGAGCCTGTCAATCGGAATCGGAGGTTAGATCAATGAAAAGAAAGTTAAGCTTGGTTTTAGCAATGGTTATGATTTTAACATCTGTTTTTATAACCGGCGCTTCAGCCGCAGGCGAAGCTCAGGAGTCTGCCAATACGGTAGATAAAATCCCCGTTTCGTCTGAATTGCCATCTTATGAGGACTATATGTCTGACAAGGGTGGTTTTACCGATGCAACCGAGGATATTGTGATTGATGCAACCGACTTTGCATCTTCCGTTAATGCCGAGGTTAAAAAGGTAGATGTATCGGAGCTCGAAAACGGTGAGGGAAGAAAAACCGTAGTAGAGTGGACTAATGAGGACGGTTATTTAACCTACAACATTAATGTTCCTGCCGATGGTCTTTACACCGTTAAGTTCTTATATTATGCTATGAAAGGCCGTAACAACCCTGTTGCATTAGGACTTAAGATTGACGGTGAGCGTCTGTTTGAGGCTATGAAGGAGTTTGAGCTTCCTCGTATTTTCAAAGACGAGCCCGTTACTGAGGTTGATGAAAACGGCAAAGCTAAATATGACGAAAAAGGCAATCCCATTTATCAGGTTGCTTTGGATAAAGACGGCAATCCCAGATACGATGCTGAGGGTAATGTGCTTTATCAAACAGTTCGTACCGACGGTATAGGTAATGAGTTTGCGGCAGAGCAGACCGAGTATTTTGCCTTCCAGGAGGGATACTTTGTTGACCCCACAGGTCTGGAATCAATGCCCTTTACCGTAGCTCTTACAGCAGGTGCACATACTATTGCTGTTGAGTCGGTTGCAGAGCCCGTTGCTTTAGATGCAATTGTACTTGAGGTTCCTGAGCAGTATAAATCCTACGCTGATGTTTCTGCAGAGTACGACACCTCTAAAAAGGTTAGCGCCGGCACTATCAAAATCGAGGGTGAGGATGCTACATTCAAAAATGCTAACTCTCTTGTTGCGCAGTACGACCAAACCGATCCCAGCGTTTCTTCCGTAAATGGTTCTAACCCTTATCTTACACGTATTAACTATATTGGTAATGTTAACTGGGCAAGTCCGGGTCAACGCATCACTTGGAAAGTAAATGTTCCGGAAGCAGGCTATTATAAGCTTGCATATCGTTATAAGCAGTCACATGTTCTTAATGGTAATGCTTACCGTAAACTTTTGATTAACGGTAAGGTACCATTTGCAGAGGCTGCGAATATGTGTTTTAAGTATGATTTGGATTGGAAGCACGCAGAGTTTGCTGATGATAACGGTAATGCTTATTTAATATACTTTAAAAAAGGTGTTAACACTATTTCGATGGAGGTTAACCTTGGCGAACTTACAAATACCGTTCGCGAGCTTAAAGAAGTTGTTTATAAGGTTGGTAATGTTTACCGTGATATGATTAAAATCACAGGTGAGTCCCCCGATAGCAGCCGTGACTATAATCTCTTTGAGCAAATTCCTCAGTTCAATGAAAAGCTTACTGAGTATAGTCAGGAGTTATATCGCATTGCTGCTAAGACCGAGGAATTGGCAGGTCAGGCAGGTGGTACCAACGCAACCACCATTCGCGGACTTTGCGAGGTTTTAGACGATATGGTTGAGCATAAGTGGACTGCTCACCAATACAAGACTCTTTTCTATAACAACTACACAAGTGTAAGTGCCCTTGTTTATTCAATGATGGAAATGGGACTTAACATAGATTACATTGAAATTGGCGATCCCGATGCTAATTTTGTTGATCCTACAGCCAGCTGGTGGGCAAAAACAAGCTATAGCACACAGCGTTTCTTCTCTTCCTTCAGCGCTGACTATAACAATATATCGGGTGACCTTGAAACCGAAAAGAATATTACCATTTGGGCTAACTGGGGCCGTGACCAGATTCGTGTTCTTAACAACCTTATCCAGTCCTCCTTCACTCCCGAAACAGGTATAGGCGTTAACCTGAAAATGTCTAACGCATCTTATGTTCATGCAATTCTTTCGGGTAAAGCTCCCGACTGCTCATTACATATGGCGCGTTCTGAGCCTGTTAACCTTGCCCTTCGTGGTTCTATGGTAGATCTTACTCAGTTCCCCGATTATGACCAGGTTATGGAGCGCTTTATGACTCCCGACGCGGCGCTTCCCTTCACCTTTGATGATGATTCTACCGATGATAAGCCTGCAGGTGTTTACGCTTTACCTGATACACTTAACTTCTATATGCTCTTCTATCGCACCGATATTTTTGAGGAGTTTGGAGTTGAACCTCCTACAACCTGGGATGAGTATTTACAGATTGCTGCCCTCTTCAACAGAAACAACCTTCAAGCCAGCTTGCCTTATACTCAAATCACCACTGCCGCTATGGTTAATGCGGGTGTTGGTTCCCTTAGTATTCTTCCTACCTTTATAATGCAGATGGGTGGAGAGATTTACGAGGCAGACGGTTCGGCAACTCAGCTTTCTTCAGCTACATCTATTAAGGCTTTTGAATTCTGGACTGACTTCTTTAATGAGTATAAATTCCCCGTAACGGCTGACTTCTTCAACCGTTTCCGTATAGGTACAATGCCTATGGGTGTTCAGAACTATACACTTTACATTCAGCTTACAATGGCTGCTCCCGAAATTACCGGTAAGTGGAAGATGGTTCCCATCCCCGGTATGAAAAATGAAGACGGCACCATCAATAACTGTCAGGCAGGTTCGGGTACAGGCTGCGGTATCTTAAAGGTTTCTAAAAATCATGACCTTGGTTGGGAATTCCTTAAGTGGTGGACCAGCGCAGATACTCAGCTTAACTACTCCAACAACTGTGAGTCCATTCTTGGCGTTTCGGGCCGTGTTGCTACAGCTAACCCCGAGGCTCTTAAGCAGATGGGTTGGGATAAGGATAGCCTTAATGCTCTTATCACTCAGTGGAAGAATATGAAAGAGGTTCCTGAAATTCCGGGTAGTTACTACACCGCAAGATCTATCGACCAGGCATATTGGAATGTTGTTAACAACTCCAAAAACGCTAAGGATATGATGATTAAGTGGGCAGAAATTTCCGATGCAGAGATTGAGCGTAAGCGCAATCAGTATAATGTTAAGTAAAAGGAGGGCTAACAAGTATGACAACAGCTAATAAAGAACCGTTAAATCTGGTTATTAAAAGAAAAGAAAAGTTTTCTAACAATTTTGTGTATTATTTAATGCTTGCACCCTTCTTTATCCTTTTCTTTACTTTTACAGTATTACCCGTATTAAGCTCAGTAGTATTAAGCTTTTTCGATTTTGACGCAGTTTCCTTACCGCGTTTTGCAGGTGTTGATAATTACCTGCGTATGTTCGTTCAGGACGATGTTTTCCCAAAAGCACTCAGTAATACCCTTGTTTTGGCAATAGTTACAGGTCCTTTGGGCTTCCTTATCGCCTTTATGCTTGCTTGGATGGTTAACGAATTTGGTCCTACAATCCGTACACTTCTTTCCTTTATGTTCTATGCACCCGCCCTTGCCGGTAACGTTTACTTTATTTGGCAGATACTTTTCAGCGGTGATGCCTACGGTTACATAAACAGTACACTTCTTTCCTTTGGACTTATTGTTGAGCCTGTTCAGTGGCTTAAAAATCCAAGTTACGCTCTACCCATTATATGTATAGTACAGTTGTGGATGAGTATGGGTGTTACCTTCCTTTCAAACATTTCAGGTTTGCAGAATGTTAACCCCGAGCTTTATGAAGCAGGTGCTATTGACGGTGTTAAAAACCGTTGGCACGAGCTTTGGTACATCACAATTCCTTCAATGAAGAGCATTTTGATGTTCGGTGTTGTTATGCAAATCCAGGCAGCATTCTCTATAAGCGTTGTTCCTATTGCGCTTTGCGGATACCCCAGTATCAACAACTCAGCAGATACCTTGGTATCACTTATAACCGACGTTGGTACATCCCGTTATGAAATGGGTTACGCCGCGGCAATATCGGTTGTGCTATTCGTATTAATGTTCGCTACCAAGTCACTTCTTGGTAAACTAGTAAATATGGCGGGGAGGTAAGATAAATGCAAGCTACAATGAGCAAAGCTGATGCAAGAAGGCTTAAAAAGCTTAAATTAAAAGCAGCCAGACGCGATCAGTATAAAAGATTTACCCGTAGTAAAGGCGGAAACTTCTTCTACACCTTGTTCTTAATCCTTTTTGGCTTGTTCTCAATACTTCCTATGTATTACTGTATTATCACCTCCTTCAAGCCCTTGGACGAACTCCTTGTTTTCCCGCCCCGTTTCTATGTAATTTCACCTACATTTGCAAGTTATCTCACACTTCCAAGCCTTTTGGATAACCTTGCAGTTCCCCTTTCCAGATATGCATTTAACAGTATATTCATAAGTGTTGTAACCACCTTCCTTCACGTTTTGGTTGGTTCGGCAGCTGCTTATGTACTTTCAAAAACCAATATCCCCGGCAAAAAGATAATATTCACTATTATCCAGATGTCACTTCTTTATAATGCATATACCTTGGAAATCCCCCGTTATCTTATCTATTCCTCACTTGGAATGATAGATACATATTGGGCATACATCCTACCCGCTATTCCTTCTTCAATGGGTGTATTCCTTATGAAACAGTTTATGGACACCAATGTTCCCGATGCTTTGATTGAAGCAGCTAAGATTGATGGCGCAGGTTCCTTCAGAACCTTCTGGCAGATTGCAATGCCCAATGTTAAGCCCGCTTGGCTTACCCTTACCCTCTTCTCCTTCCGCGACCTTTGGGCAATTCAACCCGGTGGTACAATCTTTAGTGAAGAGCTTAAGACCCTTCCCTTTGCGGCTTCTACCATTGCACAGAGTGGTATTGCCCGTCAGGGATGCGCCATGGCTGTTACGGTTATTATGATGATTCCGCCTATTCTGGTGTACTTGGTAACTCAAAGAAGTGTTACCCAGACCATGAGTAGCTCGGGTATTAAATAAGCATAGGAGGAAAGTATTATGAATAAAAATCCCTTATTAAAGGGTGGAATGTATCGTAAAGCTATCCTTCTGGTAATGCTTGTAGGTATTGTAATGTCAATATTTATGGTTCCTGTATCTGCTCAGCGCATAAGTCAGGACCCATACGATACATACACCTATTGGTCTGCCCCCGGTAACAAAAATGCCGTTTCTTCTGCCGCTATGTATGAGTATGAAACAACCATTACAGGCGCAGACCTTGGTTTAACTGCTTTTGCTACCCCAACAGATGTTTTTGTTGATGATGCAGGTTTTATCTATTTTACCGATAAAGGTAACAACCGCATTGTTATTATGAATTCCGACTATACCTTGAAAAAGGTTTTGACTTCGGTTAATTACAAGGGCGAAGAGCTTACTTTTAACACTCCTTGCTCAGTTTTTGTTACCAAGAAGGGTGAGCTTTATATTGCTGACCAAGGTAACGAGCGCGTAGTTATTTGTGATATAAACGGTGTTGGCTTAAATGTTCTTTATTTGCCCGAGGATGATGTTATTCCTGAAAACTTCATCTACAAACCCGAAAAAATAGTTGTAGACTCCGAAGGTTACATTTATGTTCTCAGTAACGGTTCTTACTACGGCGCCGTTTTGTATGATAACAATCTTGAATTTTCGGGATTTTACGGCGCTAACTCGGTTTCAGGCTCCATTTTGGATATATTCACCCGAATTTATGAGCTTTACATTATGTCGGATGCACAGCACGAAACCAAGGAACAAACCTTGCCCTACTGCTTTACCGACATCTCAGTAGATGCAGATAACTTCATTTACACCGCTACTGCACCTTCACAAACCAACTCTACCAACACAGGTCAGCTTAAAAAGCTTTCTCCAGGTGGTATTAATGTTCTTAAGAATAAAACTACTACCAATGTTACTTCGGCTGAAAGCTTTAACTTCTCTGACGGTCTTGGTCAGCAGTATCCTAATATGCAGGGCTACTACTCTTGGAAAACCAGTTATATAACCTCTATGGATGTTGACTCCTACGGTTATATGTACGGTCTTTGCGGTACCTACGGTCACGTATTTATTTACGACCAGGAGTGTAATCAGCTTTCTGTATTCGGCGGCGGCTTTGGTGAAGGCGGTCAGCAGGGTACCTTCCGTAAACCTATTAATATTCAGGTAGACGACAAAACCGAAAAGGTATATGTTGTAGATGAGCTTTTAAATTCTCTTACCGTTTTCAAGCCTACAGAATATGGTTCTTTGGTTAAAAAAGCACAGGCTCTCACCAATGCAGGTGACTATGTTGAGGCTGAAAAATATTGGAACGAGGCTCTTACCTTTGACCGTAACTCTCAGCTGGCATATAGAGGACTTTCCCGTGCAGCCTTGGTTAAAGAGGAGTACGAAAAAACTCTTGAATACGCTGAGCTTGGCTTTGACCAGGATACCTATGCATCAGCTTTTACCTTCGTAAGAAATGACTATCTTGCAGAAAACTTTGTTTGGATGTTCATTCTTGCAATCGCTGTTGTAGGCGGACTTATCTTCTTCTTTGTATATATGAAAAAGAAGGAAAAGAAGCTTATTAAAAATCCTGCAGTGTCAACTATGTTCAACTGTGTGGTTCATCCTTTTGAGGGCTCACAGCAGGTAAGATATTACAATAAAGGTTCGGCAAAGCTTGCAACACTTTTATTGGTTATCTACTTCATTACAACAGTATGTAGTGAAATCTATTATGGATTTATGTATAGAATGATAGATAAATCCAACTACAGCGCAGGCTTCTCATTTATTCGTACATTTGGTATTGTACTTCTTTGGACAGTTGTTAACTGGGGACTTACCACACTCTTCCAGGGTAAAGGTAATATGAAGCAGGTTTACATTGTAACCTGTTACGCATTAATTCCTCAGATTATAAGCTCTGTGCTTACCACAATACTTTCGAATGTACTTGTGCCTGAGGAAGCACTTGTTATCACCGCAATTTCCACTGTATGCCTTGCACTTACCGCAATTATGCTTTGTGTAGGTATTATGACAGTACACGAATTTGGCTTCTTCAAATTCTTAATTATGTCGGCAGTTATTATTTTGGGAATGCTTGTTTGTGTATTCGTTATTATGATGGTATTTGTTCTGCTTCAGCAGTTATTCACCTTTGCTGGAACAATTTATAAAGAGGTCAGCTATCGATGACCGCAGACTTTGGAGGACTTAGAATGAAACACTTAATTAAGATAATCGCTTTGATATCTGCTTTGTGTCTTGTGCTTGGTATGCTCGGGGGCTGTAGCGGTGTTGAAGCTGAATACAAGAATTTTTCCGATGTAGTTGATTTGGAAAACATTGAAAACTTAGAAAACGGCGTAGTTGCCGAAACAGAGTACTTTAAAATGGTTTGGAACCAAACCTCTAAGGGCTCAGACGGTATTGATTACCCAAGAGCCGCCATTGAATTTGTTTCAAAGAAGGATGGCAGCGTTTGGTCAACCACTCCTAAGGATTATTATGACAGTACCGATGCCGCAAGCATCTTTGGCAATGGTATTATTAATTCATCTCTTGTTATTACCGTAAGAAACGGTGAGCAAACCTTTGCTTACAATGCTTATGAAAATGCAATTGTAAACGGTCACTTTTCTTCGGCAAAATGCGCCGATAAAAACGGTATAACAGTTACCTATTATTTTCAAGAAATAGGTATTGTCGTAGGCGTTGATTACTACTTGGAGGATGACGGCTTTAAGGTAGGCATCGATCCCAAAAACATCAACAGCTATGTGGCTGAAACCGAGCTTAATATGTCGGTTCACGGCGCAAAGCTTTATGATGCAGTTCAAAAGGTTGTTAGCGTAACCCCCGCGCCCTTTGTTTGCAGCACACAAAACACCGAGGCAGGCAGTAAGGATTCATATTTGGTATTGCCTTCGGGTAGCGGCGCTCTTATGTATACCGATAAGCGTTCTGACGGTGTAGCCCGTGAGTTTGGTAACTATCAAACCAAGCCCGAGAACACAGTTGGTTTGGTTTATGGTGAGGATGCCGCAGTTGATAAGTATAATGACCCTTATAACGACACCCCCATCACAATGCCCTTCTATGGAATTAAAAAAGATAACACAGCACTCTGCGCTATTATTGAGCAGGCTGCCGAGGCTTGTAAAATAACCGCATCAGCAGGTGACCCCAACCTTGGCTTGGATATGTTTGCCGCAACACCAAACAACGGCTATTCCTACATTGCCGCAACATATAATGTGCTTGGTTATAACACAGTTTACAATAAGGGTACATGGCGTTTACAGTATAATGATTATGTAGACCAAAACATTACTCCCTTAGTAATTGGTTATTACCCCTTAAGCGGTGACGAGGCTAATTACACAGGTATAGCTAAGCGTTACCAAAAATATCTTGTAGATAAAGAAAACCTAAAGCCTTCTCAGGAAAACAGCCTGCTTAATGTTAAGTTTTATGGCTCCTTTGTAAAGGATGAGCTTTTTGCAGGTATTCCTTATGATGATGAGGTTGCTCTCACCACATATGCTGAAGCAACCGAAATTTTAGGTGAGCTTAAAAAGGTTTCAGGCGGAAGTCTTACCGCTACAATGCAAGGCTTTGGTGATGGCGGTATTGATGCAAACGGTCTGGCGGGCGGATATACCCTTACAGGTGCATCAGGCAACAAAAAAGACCTTAATAACTTTATTGAGTATACTAAAACCAACGGTATTAAAACCTTCTTCAATTTTGATACCATAAGGTTCTATGAATCTACTAAAGGTTATAGCACAAACAGCGACTCTGCCCTTAACCTTAACGGCGTTCCTGCTCCTTCTTACACATTTGTGCAGTCCACCCGCGGACGCTTTAAGCGCGAAAGCGGTGGTAAGGTAGGCACCCTTATTTCCCGTGAGCTTCTTGCTGAGTCAACGGGTGATGCAGTAGCCCTTGCAGATGAGCTTGGTATTACAGGAATTGCCTTTGATACCTTAGGTAACATTTCTTATTCAGATTATGAAACAATGGAAGATAATGAAAAGGTTTACCAGTATCCTTGGCGTAACAATATGGGCAACGATGTTAAGAAAATAGTTGCAGATACTAAGGCAAACAGCAAAACAGTATTAATGGATGGCGCTAATTCTTACGCGGCAGTTGCGGCAGATATTATTACAAATATCCCCACTGCTTCTGAAAAGTATGATTCATTTGATGTGGAAGTACCGCTTTATCAGATAGTATTCCAAGGCTACCGTGCAAACAGCACAGGCGCAATTAATACCGCCACAAACAAGAGAAGTCAGTTCTTAAAATCCATTGAAACAGGTAGCGGACTTTCCTTTGAGCTTATTAACAATTATTATCAGGAGCTTCGTAAGCAAACAATGCGCGGACTTCACGCAGCCCTTTATGAGGATAATGTAAAGCTTATTGAAGAATATGTTAATGAAAGTAAAGCATTCCTCACCAGTGTTGCAGGCGCAAAAATCGTAAGCCATCAGTATATGACTGATGATGTTACAAAAACCGTATTTGATAATGGCGTAACCGTTTATGTAAACTATAGTGATACCGATTATGCATCAGATATTGGTACAGTTAAAGCCCAAGGCTTTTTGAATAAATAAAGGAGGGACTTTTAAGTGAAAAAAGATGAAAACAAAGTAGTAGAAACTAATAACGCTGAAGAAAAAAAGCCCTCCCTTACGGAAATTCTTAAAGCCGAAGAGGCAGAGCTTAAAGCAAAAAGAAAGGCTGAAAGAGCCAAGAAAAAGGGTAAGGTTGCCTATGATATTAATGGTAATGTTATCCCCGACCTTAACGCAAAGCATGTAAGAGGTATTGAATCCAAAAAAAGCTGGTACGGTTTTTACTTTGTACTGCCTTGGATTATAGGTATGATTTTGTTCTTCCTTATTCCTCTTATTTCGTCCTTAACCTACGCCTTCAGTGATGTTGTTCCCGAAGGCGGTTATATGGACACCACTTGGATAGGTATGGAAAACTTCAAATTCATATTTGAAAATGATGATACCTACACAAGCAATCTTTTATCTTCAGTCGGTGATTTCTTCACCCAAATGCCTATCGTAATTATAGTTAGCTTGATTTTAGCGCTTATTCTTAACAGTAAATTTAAGGGAAGAACCTTCTTCAGAGGAGTATTCTTCGTTCCCGTTATTGTTGCAACGGGTGTTGTAATGTCACTTCTTACCCAAAGCTACGGCGGTAACGGCGCTATCATTCAGCTTTCGTCTTCAATTTCAACCGACGCCTATTCGGCAGTTGGTACGGGCGGCGGTATGGACTTTACCGAGCTGCTTAACTCCTTGGAATTACCCGAGGATATCACAGCCCAGCTTAACATAATGATAACCGATATATTCAACACCATTTGGACCTGCGGTATTCCTGTTGTTCTGTTCATTGCAGGACTTCAGACCATACCCTCTCAGCTTTATGAGGCTTCTAAGGTTGAGGGTGCAACCGCTTGGGAGGAATTCTGGTACATCACCCTTCCCAGTATCGGTCAGACCTTGCTTTTGGTTATTATCTTCACCCTTATCGAGCTTCTTACCAAGTCCGATAATCCGGTTATTAATCAGGCATATGACCAAATTAAAAATGTTGAATACGGCTTAAGCTCGGCAATGCTTTGGTTGTTCTTTGCAATCATAGGTATTATTACAGGACTTATAATCTTAATTTTCTCTAAGACTTGTCTTAAGAGATGGGAATAGGAGGGGAATTATAATGACAAAAGAAACTAAACTTAAAAAGACGGTTCCCTTTCTTAATAAGCATAAGCTTAAAGAAACAGGTGCTAATTTAGTCGTATCTATATTCCGTTATGTGCTTCTTATAGCAATCAGTTATATAATTCTTTATCCGCTTTTTGCTATGATAGCTTATTCCTTCCAGGCAAGATTTGATATTATGGATACCAGTGTTACTTGGATTCCTAAAATGGGTACATTAGAGAATTATTCTTTGGCTTGGAAAGCTCTTGATTACCCAAACTCCCTTCTTAATACCTTGCTTATTCACCTTGTAAGCGCCTTCCTTGAAATCTTCTCCTGCGCTATTGCCGCTTACGGATTTTCAAGATTTAAGTTTAAGTGTCGCGGACTTCTTTTCGGTGTAGTTCTTTTCACCGCAATCGTTCCCGTACAGATTTTGGTTTTACCCTTGTTCCTTAACTATCAGTATTTCGGTTTTGGTTACATAGTAAACCTTCTTAACCTTATTCCGGGCGTTAACATTCCTTACATAAGTCTTATTGATAGTCCCTTAACCTTCTGGTTACCCTCAATTTTCGGTGTAGGACTTCGTTCAGGACTTTTCATATTCATTTACCGTCAGTTCTTTATGGGCTTACCTAAGGAATTGGAGGAAGCCTCTTGGATAGATGGTTGTAATCCTCTTATGACCTTCTTCCGCGTGGTTATTCCTTCTTCGGGCGTTGTTTTCTTAACCGTTTCCATATTTGCTATTATCTGGCATTGGAATGAGTATTATGAGTCGGTTATATTCTTCACCAATTCATTCCCTCTTTCGGTTATGTTGTCTAGCATACGCGGCTCAGCCTTACATAACTTGGGTTATTCTGACGCCTTTGCGGCACCCCCCGTTTCGGCAGCCTGCCTTATGTTTATAGCCCCCGTACTTATAATGTACCTGTTTTTACAAAAGAAATTCATTCAAAGTATTGACAGAGTAGGTATTGTAGGTTAAAATAATAATATATATGTTGCACTGTAAGGTGCTAACAATATAAAAAAACAAAAAATTTATTGGAGGTAAACAAAATGAAAGCAATTTCTATTGCAAAGCGTTTCACAAGTGTTTTAGCTTTACTTCTCGCTATCATGATGATTTTTGCAGCATGCGGCGGCGACGAAACCACAAGCAATGCAAGTGATAACGCAGACCAAAGCGACATTTCGTCTGTAGAATCTGATGTTGAATCTCAACCCGAAGATACCGGCGACGAAACTGAGTCAAATCAAACAAACACTTCTAAACAAACTCAGCAAACAAACCCTTCTAAGCAGCCCGGTACAACCGGCAAGTACGATGCATTCAACAATGATCAGGATGCAAACTTCATTAAGAATGCTCCTAAGGGCGAAGTTCACGTTCTTATGTGGAGAACCTTCCACAAGTCTGAGCAGCTTCTTGTTGACCAGTATCAAAAGTTAACAGGTAACAAAGTTAAGGTTACTGTTACAACCGAGTCTGAGTATCCCACCAAGCTTGTTTCTATGGTTTCGGGTGGTAACTCTCCTGATGTTATCTGCTTCTCTGCAGGTAACTTCCCCGGTCTTGTAACCAAGGCTTTACAGCCCCTCCAGAACAAGTACTTCCAGCTTGATTCTGACTGCTGGAACAAAAACTATATGGACGCTTACAAAATCAACGGCGTTTACTTTGGTGTTGCACAGCCTAAATCCTGGTCTTGCGAAGACTGTACTTATGTAACCTACTATTCACCTCAGATTCTTAAGAACTGCGGTATTACCACCACTCCCTATCAGCTTTATAAAGATGGTAAGGGTAATAAATGGAATTGGGAAAAGCAGAAGGAAATAGCTCTTGCAGTTAAGAATAAGGGCTTCAACGGTCTTTCTGTTCAGTCTATGGATATGTTTATGCTTTCTGCAGGCGTTGACTTTGCTAAGTACGACGGCAGCAAATATACCAATCAGCTTGGTAAAGTTAAGGGTACAGACCTTCTTACCAAGGCTTGGCAGGAAGCTGCAGAGCTTAAGCAGAAGGAAGCTCTTACTGGTTGGGATTTAACTAACGTTCAACAGGGTAAGGTTGGTCTCTTCACCGCTATTTCTTACGGTCTTTACAACGAAGGTAACTGGTTCCAGTCCAGCTTTGCAAAAGGTCTTGAGGCTGTTCCCGTAGCAGGTCCTACCTCTACTACCTACACTCCTGTTCGTCCTAAGTGCTGGGGCGTTCCTAAGAAGGCTAAGAATCCCGAAGGTGCTGCATACTTCCTCCGCTACTTCCTCGACACCAGCGCTTTCAACTTCTCTTCTACCTTCCACAACAAGCAGTTTGAAGAAGTTTATAATATCATCACTTCTTCCAGCGCTAAGAAAACCGTTATGCACGGTTGGGGTGTTTCTGACTATGTTGAGTCCGGTACATATTCCAAGATTTGTAACGCTCTTGTAGCTACAAGTCCTGCAAATATTAACCAACAGCTCAATTCCAAGAAGGGTTCTGTTCAGACCGGTATTGCCCGTGCTAATAAGGACCTTGCAAGAATTAAGAAATAATTTTTCTTAAATTCTTTTAAAGTTTAATTAATAAGTGGCGGGGCTTTGCCGTGAAAACGGCTTAGCCCCACCGCCGTAAAAAAATTAAAGTTAAAAAATATAAAATAAAGCCTTCTCCCTAGTCGGACCATTCAAGCTTGAACCGGGTTTTGAATGTTCTGGCTTTGGTGAAATTAATAGTTTGCTATGCAAATGCAGGGAGATATATACTATTACTTTTAAAAGAAATTATTTAAAAGGGGAGATATATAGTGAAAAGAAAATTACTATCCCTATTATTGGTAATTACACTGCTTGCTGTAACGGTTTCAACAGGCTTGCCTTCAATTTTGGCTGCCGATGATAACCTGTTCACAAACGGTGATTTTGCCGATTATAGCGGAGGTAAACCCACAGGATGGAATACTAGCTTCGATTCTTCAAGCGGTGGCGCCATTCAGGTTGTTGAGGATGTTAAGATAAACGATTCCTTAACAACAAATGCTGTAAAGCTTACCACAACAGGTGACTCTACAAGCAAAAGCCACTTTTATTATGCTAATAAAATTAAAATTGAAAAAAACGCCTCTTACACAACAACCTTTTGGGTAAAGGTGAAAAATATTAAAGGTGTAACACCTTATATGTATGAGCCTGATTACATTGATAAAAGCGGTGCTTTAAAAAACAATTGGTTACCGCAAGAGGGCGGAAATATTTATACCTATTCCTACGATGATGGTACAACCCGTGTTATCCGTACCGATATTAAACATAGCTGGGTTATTGCAGAAACAGGAAATAAGATAGATAATTCCAATGTTTCTATGGCTATTTCCCGTGTTAATAATCAAAATCAGGTATTAACACCCGATTATCCTAACAGCCAAAGAGAGGGCGAATGGCTTCAGGTTATTCATACCTTCTCTACAGGTAATTTGGCAGCTCACGAGGCAGAGGTTAGTTATTCCTTCAGCTTCCCTTCTGCACCTAACGGAGAGCTTTGGGTTGCCGATGTTAAGATGAATGTTATTAAATCTGAGGTTGACGATTATTACACCCCTGCTATTAATGATGTAACCTTAGGTGCTGTTTCTAAGGATGTAGCCCTTATGGAAGGCAAAACTGCTGAAATTTCAGCCGAAGCCTTTGGTGAGAATAAATTTGAGGGTTGGTTTGTAGATGGTAATTTGGCTTCTGAGGAAGCAACCTTAACCTTTACATATGACTCCAACAATCCTCCCAAATATGAGGCTCGCTTTAAAAAGGCGGACTTTGATATTGACGGTAGCTTTGAAACGGGCTATACCAACGGTCAGTTATTAGCGCAGAGCCCTGATGTTTCATACGACGGAAAGAACGATTCCGCCGGTCTTTGGACCGAGGATTTATTCAAAACCTCTTCTAAGGACGGAAACAATACCTTCTTTATTGATTCCGACTGGGCTAAATATGGTAAAGCTGTTATTACCGATGAATTTGCACATACAGGTAAATTCTCAGTGAAAAATGTTACTAACTCTCGAAACCTTGGTTATAAAATCACAGGGCTTAACAAAAACACCGATTATAAGTTAACCTTCTACGCTATGTTAAAGGTTACCGCAGATGAATCCAGACCTATGGCTGATGTTATAATCACCGATGCTAATATGAGCTGTATGGTTAAAAATTCTCAAAACAAGATTGTTGAGCGAACTGTTGAAGCAGGTGCTTTGGCGAAGCAAAATGTCGCTGCGCTCAATTTCAAAGATACTTGGCAGAAGGTTGAAATTAACTTTAACTCTAAAAACAGCACCGAAATTATTGTTTGGACCCGCACTAACGGAGCTG
Source organism: Oscillospiraceae bacterium (assembly GCA_015065925.1). Lineage (GTDB taxonomy): Bacteria > Bacillota > Clostridia > Oscillospirales > Acutalibacteraceae > UMGS1279. The sequence continues at coordinate 48,696 of SVPL01000001.1, read as the reverse complement.
GCACCGTCGCTTATTTAGATAACTTTGACATTGCCCGTCCTCCTCAGCCTTTTAGTCCTAGTGTTAACGATTCATCATTAGGTAAGGCAACCTCTGAAACTATTGATGTTTTTGAAGGCGCAGAGGTTACTGTTACTGCTGAATCTGTAAATGATGGTCAGTTCAAGGGTTGGTATATTGGCGAGGAGCTTGTAAGTTCTGAGCTTACTTATACTTTCACTTATGCTGAAAAGTATAAGGATATTACTGCTAAGTTTGAGGCAGGTCCCAATACCCTTCCCGACTATAGCTTTGAAACAAGCTTTACAGATGGTCAGGCATTGGCAGCAAGTCCTGATGTTGCATACAGCACTACTGATAATGAAGGTCTTTGGACAAACGATTTGTTCAAAACCAGTTCTAAGGACGGTAATAATAAATTCTTTATAGATTCTGACTGGTCTAAGTGGGGTAATGTTGTTGCTACCACTGAGCAATCTCATACCGGTGATTTCTCTATAAGAATGGGCCCCAATGCTCGTTTTATGGGCTACAAGCTTGAAGGTCTTGCTAAAGACACCAACTACACCTTAAGTTTTTATGCTATGACTAAGTTTGAGCCTGATGGCAGAATAGGTGATATTGTTGTTACTGACGCTAATCAGAGTGTAATAGTTAAGACTTCTGATAACAAATTAACAACAATAACAACAGAATCCGGTGCTTTGGGAAAAACAAACTGTAAAGATGTTAATTGTTTAGATAATTGGAAAAAGTTCTCAATCAGATTTAATACTAAGGATAGCACCGATGTTATTCTTTGGATTCGAGCTGAAAGTGCCAAAACCAGTCTTAAATTTTATGTTGATGACTTAACCCTTTCCTTTACTCCTAAGGAGTTTAAACCTGCTTCTAACAACAGCGGTTTAGGTAAGGTTACCCCCAACGATTATATTGAATGTACAGAAGGTCAATCTGTTACTGTTACTGCTACTCCCTATGATTCAAATTCCACCTTTACAGGTTGGTATGTTGGCGATGAGCTTATTAGCGAGGACGCTACCTTTACCTTCAATTATGAAGATAAATATCAGGGCTTAACCGCAGTGTTCGTAGGCACCCCAGGTACCATTCCTAACGGCGGTTTAGAGTATTATCAAAACGGTCAGGTTTTGGCTAGCTACAACAATAATAATACCCCTAAATTTAATAATAATTCCCCATGGTATGTTGATACCACATATAGAACAGATACTTCCTTAACCCTTTCTGTTACAAATGAAAGAGCTCACACAGGCGAAAAGTCCGTTGTTAATAATATACCTTACCGTTTAACCGGTTTGGATATTGAAGGTCTTGAGCCTAATACCGAGTATATCGTTAGCTTCTATGCATATATTACAGGTTCACAAAGTACCGACGGTGACTCAAACCCCAAGGTTGTTTCTAATGCTTTTATTCTTCCTAAGGGTAAAGAAGCAGTTTACCTGAATGATAAGGGTAATTATGCATCTGTTTCATCTGCTACAGGTTTGGGTGCTCTTGACGCTCAGGTTAACTGTTGGGATAAGTGGGAGAAAGTAGAAGTTCTTTTCACCACTACTGATGATGTAACTGATGTAACTCTTTGGGTAAACTTTAGCGGTAAAAGCGCTAAACTTTATATGGACGATTTCGTTATTTATAAAGGTATTAAGGGAAGCTATTCCGCAGACCTTGGTGGTACCGTTTCCGCAAACTTTAATTCTAAGAATGTTCCTATAGGCTCAGAGGTTACCGTTTCCGCTACACCTTTAGAGGGCAACACCTTTGTAGGTTGGTTTGATATGGGTGGAACACTTATATCCAATGATGCAAACTACACCTTCGTAGCTAATGACGATTTTGTTCTCTTGGCAAAGTTTGACGGTTACAACAAGCCTGCTACCGATTTGTTTGCAATGAACGGCAAGGACGGTACATTCGAAAACGGTGAAATCCCCGGTTGGTTCTTTAAGGATACCCAATACCCCTGTGATTGGTGTGGAGCCGGTGTAACCAATATGGTTGCTTATGAGGGCAGTAAATCTCTTATGATTAATGCTCGTTACAGAAACAGCCTTCTTCCCTTAACAGGCTTGGTTCCTAATTCAACCTACAGACTTTCCTTCTACATTAACCAGCCCGACACCAACGACAAGGCAAAGGTTGATAGCCTTGCCATTATTGGTGAGCAAGATGAAGGCTTAAGCACCGCAGGTACAATATTTACTTCACAAAAGCTTGTTGCTTCAAACAGCGGTTGGAACAGAATAGATATGTACTTCAATTCAGGCGCTAACACCGCGGCAACCTTTGCAATTCGCTTTAACGCAGAAACCTTGGACGGCTTTAAAGATAGACTTTATATTGATAATCTTTCCCTTTACAGATACGCTTCCAATGACGACATTTTGAATGGTGGCTTGGATGATGGAAAATCAGGTTGGATTGGCGACGGTACAGTTGTTACCGAGGCTGATAACAACGCTTTAGCCCTTAATAAAAATGAATCTGTTTATCAGAATGTAGCTGTAAAAGATTATTCCGCTTACACCGTATCCTTTAAGGCTAAGGGCAAGGTTCTTGCAGCCGCACAGGATTTGGCTAAGTTTGATGTTAATATTAAAAACTTCATTTCCTCTAAGAGCTATGTAGAGGTTGATGGCACCGAATGGACCAAGTATTTCTATAAGCTCTATACAGGTGTTCATAAGTCTGTTAACGTTGCTTTAAAGGCTTTGGAAGACGGCGCGATGATTGATGACCTTTCAATCGTTAAAGAAAAACAAACCGCAGGTTCTGTTGTTGAGTATATCGACTTTGAATCTGAGCGTTTTGATTTAACCTCGGCTACCGATACAAGTGTATATTCATTATATACCGCCACAGATGATAATGATCCATATGTTTATTCAGGCAGAAGAGCTCTTAAGTTCACATATAACGAGCTTCTTGATGGTGCAAACAACTTCTTTAACGAAGCATACCTTTCATATCAACCGGGTATTGGTAACAGTATTAAGGTTAGTATGAAGGTTAAGATTGTAGAAGGTAAGCAGGGCGGATTTGTAGGTCTTGCTCCTGAATACAGCGGTACCTACGGCGCAGATACAGGCTTTGAGCATATGTCTAAAACTGCTGAGTGGCAGAGTATTGCATTCTATGTTAACAATACCACCTACGCAGTATTTAAAGCAAAAATCAATAGCGTTGCAGGTAGCACTGCTGGTGACTTCTATGTTGATGACATTGTAATTGAAATCACTCCTCCTATGGTTATGGAAGAAAATGCCAAAATCACCTATTGTGAGCATCTTTACAATGCGGTTAAAAATGAAGGCTTTGAAAGTCCTGCATCCAATAAGGATTGGGGAACCCTTCCCTCAACCGCTAAAATAGTTAAGGGCAATGCTCTTAAGGGTGAAAAATTCCTCCGTGCAGAGGGTGGCACTCACTATGTTATCCCCGTAACTATTCAACCCAACAAGGAATATTACTTTGCCGCTTCTGTTCGCGGTACCGCTAAGACTGTTGGCTCTATCGGTATCACACTTGACAGTAAGGGTACTGAATATTACCTTAACCGTGATGATGAAATTGCATCTGTTGTTGAATTTGACAGCGAAAATACAGGCTGGAAGCGTTCTGCCTTTAAGTTTACAACTGATGGTGATGTAGCATACCTTACCATCGATGTTAAAGAAGGCGCATTGGATATTGATAGCGTAATGCTCTTTACATCTGAATATGGTTATCGCTTCGATCCTAACGATTATACCAACTATGTTCCTTATGATTATGATAATCTTAAGTCTGCATCAACCGTAATTAACGGCGGTTATGGTGACCAGCCTTATTATAAAGGTCCCGCAGGCGAAACAGGTGACATTGTTGGCGACGGCAGCTCACCTTCCACAGGTGATAGCCTTGCACTTCCTGTAATCACCATTGTTCTTGCAGTTGTTGCAAGCGCAGTTTTAATGCTTATAAGAAAAAGAAAGGAAGGTGCAGAAAATGCGTAATAGTAAATTAATTAAACTTATTTGCTTAATTCTTTGCCTTTTTATGGCAGTATCACTTTTAGGCGCTTGTTCTGATAGTGGCAATGACACTTCTTCTGAACCTCCCGTATCTTCTGAGGATTCGGCAGTAAATGATGAGCCTTCGGATGGCGATGAAGAAGAACCCGAAGAATATGATGAGCCCATTGACGGCGAAGACGATTCCGATTATTATGATGATTACGATGATAGTGATGATTATGATGATAGTGATGATTATGATTATTCTGACGAACCCGTTGAAGAAAGCCTTCATATTTACAATGGCGAAGCCCCTATTAATACCGAATACCGCGGTATGAGTTCATCTGTTTATCACGCCTTTGGTCATATGCTTGATGACCAAACAGGCCGTGTTTATACCGATGAAATGATGGATTTAGAGCTTTCCCGTTTGGTGGATTCGGGTGTGCGCTTCTGCCGTACCCGTTACACCACCCTCTGGGCATGGGATAACGTTTCGGGTGGTTGGAACTGGGATGCTGACCGTCAAACCTATTACTGGAACTACTGCCGTAATCTTCAAGAGCGTGGCATCAGCGTTGTTCAGTCTGTAGGTTGGCACTTAGGCTGTCACACCCACCTTGTAAGCGGCTCTATTGATGAGCATGGTTATATTACCAAATCTGAGAACTATCCTAACGACTTTTACGGTGAAACAAAGGGTTATGAAAAATACGCCGAAGAATATGTTAATAGATATTTTGCAACCCTTAAAAATAAAGAAAGTAAATATGATGAATACAAGCGTATGGCTAAGGAAAGCCTCCGTTTGGGTGAAGCACACGCTCAGCTTCTTTTAGAGGCTAAGGCCCGTGGTATTCACAATATCAGCCACTTGCTCTACTTTACTGAGCCTTCTTATGCTACTACTACATCTATTCATATGCCTAATGAAAACGATCCCGCCTACGGCTATGAGGGTGGTGAGCCTGATGAATACATCTTCATTGTACAGACCATTCAAAAGAGGCTTAAAGATCGCGGTGTTTATGATATGGTTGAGCATGTTGGCCCCAACCAGGGTTCTATTAAGCACGGCGACGGTCTTCTCCGTTATATGTTAGAGCGTGACTTAATTGATATGTTTGATGTTTGGACAGCTCACTTCTATCCCCAAGCTCCTGATGCTTCCAACAATACCTATTTTGACCTTATTGACCCCGTATTTGAGTCCTATGTACAGCCCCTTAAGGATGTAGGCGAATTCAAAAATGTTGAATTCTGGGTAGACGAGTTCTACTGCCGTTCTGAAAACGCTAAGCTTGGTGTTGATAGTCCTTGGGCAGGCTTGCAAATGGCGGTTGGCGGTATTATTGCTCAGCAAAGAGGTATTAATAATATCTCACTCTGGCAGATATTTGACCAGCTTTGGACCGACCAAACCAACACCAGCGGTGAGTTCGTAAACGGTATTCACGCTTGCGGTTCAGCTCCGTCCCTTTTCGTTTCTTCAATCCCAAGAAGACAGTATTATTCCACAGGCTTGTTTGCTAAGTACAACGGTTATCAAAACGGTAAATCCTACAGAACCAATAATGATGAGCTTCAGTGGGAGGCATCCGATATTCACGTTGGTGCTGCTCAGCTTGAGGATGGTAGCTGGACAATTACTGTAGTTAACGCAGGTATTGAAGATTATACCATTTATGTTGAGTTTGATAAGGCTATTTACCAAACACTTTATCGCCATATTAACAATGTTAACACTAACATTGCTACAACTGCTGCAAGGCTTGCAGATGCAGACAAAACCTTTGCAAATGTTAAGGATAAGTTTACAGATGTTGTTCCTGCAGGTTCAGTTACAATTTACACAGGCGTTAAAGGCTAATAAATAAAAAATTGTAAATTACCCCTAGATTTACAAATTTTAAAAAAAGCTGTCAGAGGCAATCGCTTCTGACAGCTTTTTTAGAATAATTTGAAAATTAATTATTAAATCGATAAATTGGGGGTTGAAACGCGTGGCGTTTCATCCAATGACGACATAATTTGTGTGTCTGGCATAACTTTACCCCGCGTCCATATAGTTAGCGATAAATTGGGGGTTAACGATGTGATTATATCAGACAGATGCAGGGAACGGCCAGCGTGCCGTTCCTAAAAAATGCGGTAATTATACGGAACAACACATTGGTTGTTCCCTACGCGTTTGAAAGGCGAAACGCCTTTCAAACTACAATTTACCTGTTACCTTCAGGGCGCGGAACGAGGTTTAGCCAAAAGATAAAAACCATCCCGCAATAAAAACGCTTAGCGTTCAAACTACAATTTACCTGTTACCTTCAGGGCGCGGAACGAGGTTTAGCCAAATGATAAAAACCATCCCGCAATAAAAACGCTTAGCGTTAAATTTTAAAGCTTGGCATAAGCTCAAGCTTAAACAGGTTTGCCTTATGCTTTTTATCAATTATTTCTTTTTTAGCCTTGTCGGCAATTTCGCCCGTGCGAATGTAAACATCAAGCTCGGCATAGGTGAAGCCTAAATTTTCCTCGTCCGATTTACCGCAAAGTCCGTCAATAGGGGTTTTATCTACCAATTCTTTTGGTAATCCCAAAAGGTAGCCAATCTCTTTAATTTCGGTTACGGTCATATGTGAAATGGGGGAAAAATCTCCAACCGAATCACCGTAACGGGTGGAATATCCAACCCAATCCTCCGAAAGATTGCAGGTGTTTGCAACCCTTCCGTTACAGCATTGTGAAACGGCATAAAGGGTGGACATTCTTATTCTTGGTGGCAGGTTTTGTACTGCTTGAGGGGTGATTTCAAGATTAGCAGGCATATTTTTAAGTATCCCGTCAACCGCATCCTTAATATTAACCTCAAAATGCTTAATACCAAGGTGGTTAACAAGCAAATAAGCCATATCAATATCCTGTTGCTCTCCTTGCGGCATAAGCACACCAATAACGCGGTCTTTGCCCAATGCTTCTACGCATAGCGCCGCCACAATGGAGCTATCCTTACCGCCCGAAATTCCCACAACCGCATTGCAGTCAGCACCGTTTTTTTCAAAAAAATCCCGTATCCATTCTACACATTCATTCTTAATTTTTTCGGCATTAAACATAAAATCAACCTTTCACAAATATAGTATGTGACAATTTATATTATGATATTATAAATATTAAACTTTGTCAAGTATTTGGGTATAATACATAGGGTGATGAAAATGTGTACAGCAATAAGCTTTAGTGCTAAAAATCATTATTTTGGCAGAAATTTAGACCTTTATTATAATTATAATGAGCAGATTGTTATAACACCCCGTAATTTCTGCCTTAATTTTCGTATGGAAGAAAGCCAAAAAAATCATTACTCCATTATTGGTATGGCGACGGTGGAGGATGGTTTCCCCCTTTATTATGACGCTATGAATGAAAAAGGTCTTGCCGTAGCCGCACTTAATTTTCCTAATAATGCCCGATATTATAGGGTAGAAAAAGGCAAAATCAATATAGCTCCTTTTGAGCTAATTCCTTGGATTTTGGGGAGCTTTGGTTGGGTGGATGAGGTAGAACAGGCTGTTAAAGCCCTTAACCTTGTGGATGTTAGTTTCAGCGCTGATTTGCCAAACTCTCCCCTTCATTGGATGATAAGCGATAAAACCGATTCATTGGTTTTAGAGCCAATGGAAGGCGGAATTAAAGTCCACCGTAATCCCTTGGGAGTTTTAACAAATAATCCGCCCTTTGAACAACAAATGTTGCTCCTTCAAAATTATTCCAAGCTCTCTCCCAAAAATCCCGAAAAAACCTTTTCGCCCCGCATAAAAGCTAAGCCTTACAGTCTTGGATTGGGCGGGTGGGGGTTGCCTGGAGATATGTCCTCTCCCTCACGCTTTGTTAGGGCGGCATTTATAAAGGAAAATTCGGTTTGCGGTAGCCAAGAAACTGATGAAATAGGACAATTTTTTCATATTTTAACCTCGGTAGAGCAACAAAACGGGGTTACCGAAGTAGAAAAAGGTAAATTTGAATATACCCTTTATTCAAGCTGTTTGAGCACCTTTACAGGGGTATATTATTACACCACCTACCAAAACAGAAGCATAACGGCGGTGGATATGAAAAGGGAAAATCTGAATAGCAGTAACCTTATTTTTTATGATTTAGTAAAGGACGAAAAAATAACTTTTCAAAATTAAGTGTGTTATTTTTTAACCTGTTTTTAAGAACAGGAAGCTCGTATTTAGGCTAATTTTAGGTATTTTTTAAAAAATCATATGTCATTTTTAAACATTTTAATTTGTTTTTAAAAAACAAAAGGTTGCAATAAATTTTAATAAATGATATATTTAAATAAAATCAATCAGGGAAGTGTTGCTTTATGTCGCATATAATATATCCATCCTCGGCTTCAGCCGTTATTGATGTAACAAAACCGCCCTTTTCTGCCGTTCCTGACGGCAAAACTGATTGTACAAAGGCGCTTATTAGTGCAATAGATTTTGTAACAGGGGAGTATGAAAAGGCGTTTAGAAAAAGTGTGGAGGAGCTATCTGCCCAGCCCGACGATAACGCTTTACTTAGCTTTGAGGTGCGTAAGGTAGATGGAAAGCTAAATGTTCCATTCCCCGAAACTTTGCCCAAGGGCTACATAATTTATCTACCTAAAGGCACCTACCTTGTAAGTGACACCGTTTCTTATACAAGCGAAACCCTTTATAATATTTTGTTTAGCATCCGTTGGCTTGAGATGAACGCTACAATACGAATTGTGGGTGAGGATAAAGAAAAAACCGTAATCAAGCTTAAGGATAACTGCAAGGGCTTTGAGTTCGGTGCGCGAAAGCCCGTAATTAACTTTATTAAGGGCGAAAAATCGGGCGTGGCAATGACCAATTTATTGAGTAATCTTACCGTAGATATCGGAAAAAGCAACCCCGGTGCGGTGGGTGTTAGATTTTTTGCAAACAATGCGGGTGCCGTTACGAATGTTAACATAATTTCAACCGATGATGAAAAGCGTGGTTACGCAGGCTTTGAAATTGTGGACGAAAAGGTATCGGGCGTATTTATTCGCAATCTTTTTGTAGACGGATTTGATTATGCAATCCGCGTTACGGCACAACAGCACGCCCTTGCTGCCGAACACATACACATAAAAAATCAGCGTATTACGGGCGTTTATCAAATGGGCGCAGTTATGTCGATTCGGGATTTATTAAGCGAAAACACCGTAAACGCTGTATTTACTGTTGGCTTTACCGCCCAGCTTATTTTGGTTGATAGTGTTCTTATAGGGGGCGGTGAGGATTATGCCGCCGTTAATGTGGAATACGGCTTTGGCTACATAAAAAATGTTAAGTGTGACGGCTACGGGATAGGACTTAGAACCTACTTTGGTGAGCGTATTCCACCAAGCGAAATGCCTTATGAGTTTTCTACTCACGGGGAGTATACCCTTTTTGAAAACACTCCGTCTACCGAGTTTTTCGACTCCAAGGATATGCCCGACTCCCCCGAATATCCAACCGATTACAGAAAATTCAAATCGGTTAGCGAGTTTGGGGCAAAGGGCGACGGCGTGACTGACGACACTGCGGCAATTCAGTCGGCTTTAAACAGCGGTGCCGAAGGGGTTTATTTTGAGGCGGGAAGATACCTTATAACCTCTCCCATTCACATTCCAAGCAGACTTCAGGTATTGGATTTTATGTTCTGCGACCTATTGGCAGGTGAAAATCTTGCAAAAACCGAAGGTGTAGGCGTCTTTACGGTGGACGAGGGTGAAAAGCCCCTTTTAATATGCAATCTTTTTGGATGGGAAAAATTCCACGGAGTTATGACTCTTATTGACAATAACAGCACCCGCACTCTAACCCTTCGTATGCTTCACACCCAAGGTACGGCTACCTACCAAAATCACAAAACGGGTGGTACTGTATTTATTGAAAACTGCGCTTGTACTGTTGGAGGTGTGCCGGGAGCAGGCGGTCGTACAGAGGAGCTGCAGGGGGAAGGCGGTTTTATTTCTGCACGGCATATTCCCTGCTTCACCTTTAAGGGACAGACCGTTTTTGCAAGGCAGATTAACCCCGAGCGTGCAAAGTGCGAAATTATAAACGACGGCGGCGAGCTTTTTGTTCTTGGCTTTAAAACCGAGGAGGAGGGCACCGCCTTCAAGACAATAAACGGAGGCAAAACAACCGTACTTGGAGGAATTTGTTGCATTGGCACAAACAGTGAAATTCCCCTTATTGAAAATATAGATTCTCACTGCTTTGCGGTGCTTTCTACTATGATAACCAATCCCAAACAGCTTTTCCCCATAGCAGTTAGAGAGGAAAAACAGGGCGAGGTGAAAATTTTGCGTGATGAGGCTTTGCCTAAAAGAGCAATGCTTTCATATGTTATTCCAAAATATATTGGGTAGAAAGAAAATTCAAAATGCTGAATTCAAAATTCAGAATTTTAAACTAAAAAATTGGGTTTGAAGATGAAATTGTATTAAACAGATGTAGGGAACGGCCAGCGTGCCGTTCCTAAAAAATGTGGTAATTATACGGAACAACACATTGGTTGTTCCCTACGCGTTTGAAAGGCGTTTCGCCTTTCAAACGCTAATTTATCTATACCTATTTGTAAACAAAAAGCTCTGTGGAACTCGAAATCCACAGAGCTTTTTAAATCCTAAAATTTTGTTGTAAATTAGCGCAAGATTAAGTAATATCATTTAGGGATATTGGGTTGTTTATTTTCCCTCAATAGCGGTTATCATATCAACACGGCGTTGATGTCTGCCGCCTTCATATTCGGCATTTAAAAATTCATCAACAATCATTTCTGCCATTGCCTGACCTACAACACGGGCGCCAAAAGCAATTATGTTAGCGTTGTTGTGCTGACGGGTAAGCCTTGCCGAATAGGGCTCGGAGCAAACTGCCGCGCGAATACCCTTAACCTTGTTGGCGGCAAGGGAAATGCCTATTCCTGTACCGCAAATAAGTATACCAAGGTCACATTCTCCGCTTGCAACTGCTCTGGCTACCTTTTCGCCGTAGATGGGGTAATCGCAGGACTCGGAGGAATCGGTGCCAAAGTTTACAACCTCGTATCCCTTAGCCTCAACATATTTTGTGATGTGGTTTTTAAGCTCGACCGCCACATGGTCATTTCCAATTGCAATTTTCATTTTTTTTACTCCTTTATTTTTAAAACACTATTTATCTTTAAGGGCTATAACCGCCGCAAGATTTCCTCGACTTCCACCGCTTGCTCTGTGGGAATGGAAAAAATTACTGTTACAACAGGTACATAAATCGGTAACACAAATGTTTTTGCGCTTTATACCCGCTTTTTCAAGGATTAAACGGTTTGCCGTCCAAAGGTCAAGCATATATCTGCCGTTTTCTTTTTCGGTGAAAATGCTTTTTTTGGAAATATAATCCAAAGCGTCAAATTTCATATAAACGGGGTCATCTACCTCGTAACAGCACTGTCCGATTGATGGGCCTATTGCCACCTTAATGTTTTTGGGTTCACAGTTAAATCTGCCAACCATTACCTCAACCATTTTTTTGCCGATTTCAAGCATTGTACCGCGCCAACCTGCGTGGGCAGCCCCAATAATTTCATTCACAGGGTCATAAAAAAGCAGAGGAACACAATCGGCAAATTGGGTTACAAGCGCAACACCCTTTATATCGGTTACAAGACCGTCTATATTGTTATAATCGCGGTGGATTACTATTCCCTTACCGATATCCCATTCCTTTACAACACGAATATTGTTGGTGTGGGTTTGATGGCTAAGCACCGCCCTTTCGGGGTTAAGCCCCAAGGCACCGAATAAAATATTATAGTTTTCTCTAACCAGTTTTGGTCGGTCACCGTTGGAAAAGCTCATATTCATTGATGCGTATTTTCCGTGGCTGACACCACCCATTCGAGTAGTAAATGCCGTAACGCATTTGCCGTCATCCAAATTTGGGAAGGTTACATACAAAAGGTCGTCAGCACTTCCCACTAATTTTAAGCTTTTTGTTTTCATAACATCACCGTTTATTATATTAATTAATCCTTTAATCTACCACCGTTGGATTATTTGCCTTAAATTTAATACCGTCGGGAGTTTTTCCGTCAGCGGTAAAAATTATGGTGTTATCCAAATCGGTGCGAAAAACTGTTTCAATGCCTTCTAAATTTTCAAGTCTTTCTAAGGTCTCGCTATGGGGATGCCCATAATCGTTACCCTCACCACAAGAAATTACGGCATATTTTGGGGTAACTGCATTTAAAAACTCTAATGAGGATGAGGAGTCACTACCGTGATGCCCTACCTTAAGCACATCGCTATCCAAATTAAAACCTGCGTTTAGCATTTCACCCTCGCTAACTGTTTCGGCATCACCCGTCAGCAAAAATGAGTGTATTCCGTAGCTTAGCTTTACCGTTACAGAATAATCGTTAAGATTTTTATAATCGGCACTGTTTGGAGCAAAACACTCGGCTTTATAATCCTGTCCTTCAAAAAGAATTGTGTTTGGCTTTGCCTGTGTTAGCTTTAAGCCCTTTTTTTGAACCGATGCTAGAAATTCCGTATAGGTTTTACTGGTTGGAACATCATTCTCCGCTACTCTGGGAGCAAATATTTTACCTATTTCAAAGGAGTCTACAATATCACTCATACCGCCGATATGGTCGGCGTGTGGATGTGTTGCAATTAAATAATCAATTTTTTCAATGTCCTTGCCCTTTAAATAGGCGACAATTTCTTCGCCATCGCCACGGTCTCCCCCATCAATAAGAAGGATTTTTCCGTCGGGAAGGTAAAAAAGTCCGCAATCGGCTTGGTCAACATCCAAAAATTCAGCAGTTAAAAGGCTTTCGCTTACAGCGGGGGGCGCGGAAGAGGATGAAACCGTCGTATCTGGAGCAAATTTTGTAACACCTTGCCACAAAATAACAAAAACTATAATTATTAAAAGCGATATTATCGGTGCTTTTTTAGAGCTGCGTTTTGCCATTTTACCCCTCCTAAAGATGTATTATTATCTATTATACATCAAAAGACGGCGTAAATCAAACAATTTTTACCTTAAATTTTTGGAGCCAGTAATTAAGCATTATCATATAGGCAACGGTTTGAGGGGTCGTCATAAGCTGACCGTACCAAGGCTCGCTTCTTTCGGTAGTTAAAAGCCCCTCCACTGCCTTGTAATCGCAAAGCTCAAAAAGAGGTGAGTTTTTATTATTTAAAATATCCCTTAAAATGTTTTTAACCGACTCAAAATAGGCGGGATTGTGGGTTTTGGGGTAGGGACTTTTTTTGCGCCACAAAATTTCTTCGGGTAAATAACCCTCCATAGCGGTGCGAAGAAGTCCCTTTTCTCTGCCCTTTAAGTCCTTTACCTCCCAAGGCACGGAATAAAGATATTCGGCTATTCGGTAATCGCAAAAGGGGACACGGACTTCAAGTCCGTTTGCCATACTCATTCTGTCCTTGCGGTCTAAAAGGGTTTGCATAAACCAGTTTTGGTTAAGATAAACCATTTCGCGCATACGCTTTTCCAAGGAGGAAAGCCCCTGCCGTTTGTCAGCAGCTTTAAGACTTTGCTCATAACGGGAGTTCACATAGTCCACACCGTTTATAGCATTTTCAAAATCGCGATGGAGAAAGCTTTGTCTGTATTCGGTGGATTGCGCCCAGGGAAAACCGTATCGGGAACGGATTTTTTCATCTCTGTACCAAGGATAGCCACCAAAAATTTCATCTGCACACTCCCCCGAAAGGGCTACAGTAACCTGTTTTTTTATTTTTCCGCAAAAAATAAGCAAGGAGGAATCTACATCTGCCATACCGGGCAGGTCTCGGGCATCCACCGCCGAATATAGAGCGTTTACCACTTCATCAGTATCTACCGTAACGGTAAAATGCTCACTGCCCAGATAATCCACCATAATTTTTATAAATTCATCATCGCTGTTGGGCTGAAAACGACTGCTTTTAAAATGCTTTTCGTTATCCTTATAGGTAACCGAAAAGGTTTGAAGTTTTTTCCCTTCCTTTGCAAAATGTCGGGAGGCTACCGAGCTGATTATACTTGAATCAAGTCCACCCGATAAAAATGTGCCAATGGGAACATCGCTTACAAGCTGTTTTTCTATGGAATCGGTAACTAAAAAACGAACATTTTTTATTATTTCTTCGGTGGACTGGGTGTTTTCTCTGTCGGTTAACCTAAAATACTGTTTTACATCAAGTCCCGAAGGGGTGAAATAACCGCAAAAGCCGGGCTTTAGCTCAAAAACATCCTTAAAAACGCCAAAACCGGGGGTGCGTCCGGGGCCTATGAACAAAAGCTCGGCAATGCCGTTTTTATCTATTTCGGGCTTTATTTTAGGATGGCAAAGCAATGCCTTAAGCTCACTTGCAAAAATAAAGGAGTTGTCACGCATAGCATAGAAAAACGGCTTGACTCCCATTTTATCTCGCGCTATAAAAAGTTCATTTTTTTCTTTGCAAAAAATAGCAAAGGCGTAAATTCCGTTAAATTCTTTTACGGCGTCGGCGCCCCAACAAATGTAAGCCTTAAGCACTACCTCGGTATCTGTATTAGTTTCAAACTCAAAGCCCTTAGATTTTAGTTTTTCTCTGATTTCCAAGGTGTTATAAAGCTCCCCGTTGTAGCAAATTATAAAGTCTGCGTTCCCATACCGCGCCCTCATAGGCTGTTTGCCTTTTTCGGGGTCTATAACGGCAAGACGATTATGCAAAAGGATACAGCTTTCGTCTTTAAAAGCATCGCTGTCATCAGGACCTCTACGGGAAAGAGATTTTTGCATTTTAAGATGATAATCGGATAATTTTACACCATTTTTAAAGTTAATTTCTCCTGCTATTGAGCACATATAAAAACCTGCCTTTCGGGCAAAGCCCATTTTTAATAGTATATGTTTTTAAGGCGGGGAAAAATGTTTTAACGATAAAAATATTATTTATAAATTTCGTTATTGGCTTTTAAAAAAATTTCGTTATTGACTTTTAAAAAATTTATAGACAAAACGCCGTGTTTGTGATAAAATAGTATGGTAAAATTGTATTACAAATTGCACAAGGGGAGATGTTAATGAAATTACAGCGCAAAATTGTGCTTGGCGCTTTGACGGCTTCGGTGGTTATTTCGCTTGTTTTAACCATTGTTTTCGCCTCTCAACCAAAGGTTGTTGAAACGGCAGGTTCTTCAAGCAAAAAAGAAATAAGCGAGCAGGAATTTATAGATGCCAGTTATAGTGCTGAGGATTTTATGGAGGGCGAGGATTCCTTTGCCTCTGAAAATCAAAGCGGTAACACATCTAACAATGCAAGTAATCCAATAAAGCCTGTTAGTGTTAAGGTTTTAAACACTCCAAAGGGTTGGAGCTCAAATTCAGATAAAACCAAAAATTCTTCCAATTTTACATGGCCGTCAATTTCACCTACCGATACCGAAGCGGGTATCCCCATAACCGAAAAACGCGGCGGTTCAGGCTCAGGTCTTATAACAGAGTTTGTATTTATGCAAGCCCTCAACGGAACCATACCCTTTTCGGTGGAGTGTAATATTTCGGGCAACAGAATAACTGCCCTTTTACCCGCGGGCACCCAAATTGATGCCTTACGACCTGAATTTTCCATTAATGCCGATAAGGTTTGGTATGGAAATAAAGAGGTTGAAAGCGGTAAATGTGCCTTTAATTTTACCGAGCCCATAAAGCTTTTTGTAGAAAAAGACGGCAAAAAAACAAGGTACACCGTGTATGTTATGACACTTAATACAGGACTTCCCTCAATGTCAATAAGCACCGCTAATTTTGATGATATAACCAGTAAAACCGAATACAAAAAATGCACTGTTTTTGCAGGTGGCGGAGATACATCATACGGTGATTATGCTTTCGCAAAAAACAAATACATAAATGCATCGGCTACCGTTAAGGGACGCGGATGGACAAGCTGGTATTACTATCCTAAAAAAAGCTATACCTTGAAGTTTGAAAAGAAGCAGGAAATGTTAGGCCTTCCCGCCCATACCGAGTGGGTGCTTTCGGCAAACTATGCTGACCGTTCGCTTATTCGCAATGCCGTTGCAATGCAGCTTGCCCATAATGTGGGCTCTGAGGCGGTAATGGATGTTCGCTTTGTGGATTTGTGGGTAAACGGCACATACGCAGGCAATTATCAGCTTATTGAAAAGGTTGAGGTTAGCAAAAACAGGGTAGATATTACTAAATTTAAGGAAAATCTTGCGCCCGACAAGGTTGGTTATATTATTGAAACCAACGGTCATAACAAGGCAGAGGGTGAATTTGGCACTTGGACAAACGGTCAGGATGCCGACCGCCCCTCAAAATGGCAAAAACTTAACGATGCAATAACTCTTGATCCCATAAGCGGTGATATGTTCTTTAATTCCCTGAATTATAACGGAATAATTTTCAATGTTAACAAGCCGTCGGATACTAAATTGGGTGCTCTTAGCAAAAACAAACAGTTAAAATATTTAGAATATATTTATGATTATATGGATCAAACCGAGAAGGCTATAAAAAGTCAAAAATATTCTGAAGCCTCAAAATATTTGGATATGGAAGCTATGGCAAAGTGGTACATTGTAGAGGAGCTTGCAATGAACACCGACTCTAAGCTCCACTGCTCCTGCTATATGTACAAGGATGCGGGCGGTAAGCTTAAAATGGGACCCGTTTGGGACTTTGACCTTGGCTTTGGTAACGGCAAGTATGCAAACGAAACTCATGCAAACAGCACATATCTTGATAACTCGCGTTGGTTTGCGGATTTAATGGCAATGCCTGAATTTAAGGCGGTGGTTAAGGAGGTTTGGCAAAAATCCAAATCAAAGGTTTCCACCCTTCCCGATTTTGTTAGCAAAACCGCAAAAATGATTAATAAGGCTCAGGCGGTTAATTATGAGCTTTGGGATATTACCCAATCTGCCGAGCATACATATCAGCGCACCACCGAGGAAATGGGTAAATTTTCAGATCAGATTTCCTATCTGCGCGGATTTGTTGAATCAAGAATAGATTATATGGATAGAAAAATAATGAGCTGGTAAAAGTAAAAAGCCGTCGCAGTACAAAACACAGGCGACGGCTTTTTTTACAAAACAATTGTTTATATTTTGTTAATAATACTACAAAATATATGTCGTAAACTTATTAATGGTAGAATAAATTGGGCAAAAAGGGGTGATGCGGTTGGCTAAGGCAAAATTCACATATACCTTTAGAAGGTATGAAAAAAAGTATTATATCACTGACGAGCAGGCAAAGGCTTTGCTTAAAAAAATAGGCGACCGTATAATCCCCGATGAATTTGGCGAAACGGTTATTTGTAATCTTTATTACGATACCCCTGATTTTCTTTTAATCCGCCGTTCCTTAGACAAGCCCCTTTATAAGGAAAAATTAAGGTTAAGATGCTACTCAGTTCCAAAAAATGACTCTACCGCCTTTATTGAAATTAAGAAAAAATTTGCTAAGGTGGTATACAAAAGGCGACTTGATACCACCTACGAAAGGGCGATAAACTATCTTAAAACGGGAGATATTAACCTGTCGGGGCAGATTAAAAATGAACTTGATTGGTTTTTGAAAAGCTATAAAAGCCTAGCCCCATCCACCGCAGTTTTTTACACCAGAAGGGCATTTTTTGATAAGACTAATCCCGAGCTTCGCATAACTATTGATAAGGATATTATGTGGCGAAGGGATGATTTGGATTTAAGCTTGGGTGCCTACGGCGAGCGACTTATAGATGAAAATCACCGTCTGCTTGAAATTAAAATCCCCGGAGTTATGCCAATGTGGCTTGCTCATATATTAAGTGAGCTTAATATCTTTCCTAATTCCTTTTCAAAATACGGAAAAGCCTATTTAAACTTTCTAAAAGAATTATCCTGCTTTGGAGGTAAATAAAATGTTTGAAACTATAATTGAAAACGAAATTTCTGCAACTGCTTTTTTGGTTTGTACACTAGCGTCTTTGCTTTTGGGTGTTGTAATTGCTCTTGGCTATATGTTCCGCAGTCAGTATTCCAAAAGCTTTGTTGTTACTTTAGCTCTGCTTCCTGCCATTGTTCAAATGGTGATTATGATGGTTAACGGTAACATCGGTGTAGGCGTAGCGGTCGCAGGTGCTTTCAGCCTTGTAAGGTTTCGCTCTGTGCCCGGTAACGCAAGGGAGATTGGAAGCGTATTTTTAAGTATGGCTATTGGTCTTGCTACCGGTATGGGCTTTATATGGGTTGCGGCAATTTTCACCGCAATAATGGTTGTTTTTACAGTTTTTTACACTGTTGTTGGCTTTGGAAGGGCAAAATCTGCCGAGCGCGAGGTTAAAATAACCATCCCCGAAAATATTGATTACACTAATCTTTTTGATGATGTTTTTAAAGAATACACCTCCTTCAGTGAGCTTGTTAAGGTGCGCACCGTAAATATGGGTAGTCTTTTTCAGCTTGTTTACCGCGTAAGACTTCGTGATGTAAATAAAACCAAGGAATTTTTAGATACCCTTCGTTGTCGAAACGGAAATTTAGACATTGTTTGCAGTTTGCCCGCATATGGTAAAGAAGAACTGTAAGGGATGGCTTTGAATGATTAGAAACGCATTTAAAATTTGCAGTCTGTTTTTAGCCCTGATTTTATGTTTTTCGGGATGCTATGAAGCCCGGCAAAGCAATGAGTCAAGTGGTGTATGGGAAGGTCAAGCGTCCATAGAAGCTTCTGAAACAAAAATTGCACAGCCCGATACGAATGTCACCGCCACATCGGGCGGGAATGTAGATTCTGCCGACACAACCATAACCCTTAAAGAGTCTACCGCTGAAATAGTGGGCAGTGGCGCAAAACTGGATGGTAATGATATTGTTATAACCAAAGGCGGAACCTATGCCGTAAGCGGTAAGCTTTCAAACGGAAGAATTATTGTATATGCGGGAAATGTGTCGGTTAAGGTTGTTTTAAACGGTGCGGATATATCCTGTAATTACAGCAGTGCTTTTTATGTAAAAAAAGCAGGTAAGGTTACCTTAACCGCCCACGACGGCAGTGTGAATATTTTAAAGGATGCCAAGGATTATGACTATACCGATTCCTATTCCTCACAGTCTAACAAAAATCCTGATGCCTGTGTTTACTGCGACTGTGATTTGGTATTAAACGGAGCAGGTAAGCTTGTAATATGCGGTAATTCCCAAAATGGTTTAACGGGAAAAAGCGTTCTTGAGATTGAAAAAATTAATCTTGAGGTAACAGCTATAGGACACGGAATAACGGGGAAGGATAGTCTTGCTTTAAAGGGAACCGAGTTTATTGTATCGGCGGGCAAGGATGGGCTTCGTTCTAATGAAACGGCAAATGCATCATTAGGCACCATACTGCTTAAAGAGTCAAAGGGAAGTATTACGGCGGCTGAGGACGGTATTCAAGCCGAAACCACCCTTAAGGTGGAGTCAGGCAGTTATGCCATTCAAAGCGGTGGCGGAAGTGACGGTGTTCCTAATTCTCAAATCAGCGCAAAGGGGCTAAAGGGCGGTAGCTTGGTCACCATTCTTGGGGGAACAATTTCCTCTGACAGTCTGGATGACGCTATTCATTCTAACAAAGCAGTTGAAATTTCAGGCGGCAATCTTACCTTAAAATCGGGTGATGATGGAATACATGCTGATTCTGATGTGAATATTTCAGGGGGGAATATTGCCGTAAATCAAAGCTATGAGGGCTTAGAGGCAACAAATATAACCCTTTCGGGCGGTAATATTCAGGTTACGGCTTCGGATGATGGCGTGAATATAAGCGGCGGAGATGGCTCGGGCGAACTCGGAAGACCGGGAATGGATAGGTTTATGTCCTCCACAGGCGGAAAATTGGTTGTTTTGGCGGGCAGACTTAGCATTAATGCCGAGGGCGACGGTTTGGATGCCAACGGAGATATTGAAATTTCGGGCGGAACGGTAATTGTAAATGGGTCTACCCGAGGCGGTAACGGTGTTTTGGATTATGATGGCAGTTTTACTGTTACGGGCGGAATACTTATTGCCGTTGGTTCGTCGGATATGGCGCAGACTCCATCAGAAAATTCCTCACAGAACAGCCTTGTTTATACTAACTTTTCGGGCGGAACGGCAGGAAGCCTTGTTAATATTCAGTCCTCAGACGGAGATGAGCTTATAACCTTTAGTCCGTTAAAGGATTATAATTGGATTTGTTATTCATCGCCTGATATTAAAAAAGGCGAGAGTTATACTGCTTATATTGGTGGAGGTCATACAGGAAAGCAAAGCGGCGGAATTTATTCGGGTGGAAAGTACACCTCGGGCACTAAAATCGCCGAGCTTACTGTGTCCTCTGCCGTCACTTCAAACGGCTCCAATAAAGGCGAAATGGGTGGCCATCACGGCGGTATGGGGCGTCCGGGCGGCCTCAGATGGTAAATGGATTTAATAATTTATTTGACATTGCGTCCAAAATAGGTTATAATATATTAAACAGTTTTTAAGGAGGTTGTTTTAAATGAAATTTAGAACTCTTATGTGGATAATTGCAGCCGCAGTTGCAGTTACTGCTATGGCAGCAGGTGTGGCAGTTTTTGTAAACCGCTATCTCAACACTAAAAAGGATATGGACTATATCGAGTGTGATTGCGAACCCGATCCTGATGTTATCTTAGATGATGCTGAATAATTAAAAGTATTTTGTTCCCAACCGAGTAATCGGTTGGGAATTTTTTTAATAGCATAGCGTAATAAAAAATTGCCCTGAGGATTAACTCAAGACAATTCCTTTTACTTATTGTAATTATAGGCTTTATAAAGAAAGCCTGCCCTGCCGTAAGTGGCAATTGATAACCTGCAAAAACAAGCAGGTGGGTGGCCGCCCCGCGGTTTCGCGCTCCCTTCGTCCAACACTGCTCAAAGACAGTGCCGGGAGGTCTGCAAGCCCGCCGCAGGAGAAAGGTCCCCGATAAAAAGGTTGTAGGGTTATAATTTACCACGGTCCGCGAACAGGGAAGGCCGGACTAGTCCGGGTTTATTGCGGGATAGTAATTTGTGTATAGTAGTGCCTCGTTCCGCGCCCGAAAAGACTGCGAAAAGGAGGAGACCGGACTGCTTGCGGTGGAAGGGGAGAAAAAATTTCGCAATCAATCTGCCTTTCAAACTACAAATCTTATTCTTAATAAAAGAACTTAGTCCTCTTCGTTTATTTCAAATGCATCCTGCAAACGGTTTATAAACAAATCGGCTACGGTTTCGTACTCGTCGTCATCGGGAATATCCTCAAAATACTCATCACCGTTTTCGTCTTCAAAAACCTTAACAATAACAAGCTCGCCGCTATCGTCTAACTTTGCTTTAGGGTCGGAAATATAAGGAATCATTGCAAGGTATCTGCCGTCGTCGGTCTCAATAGCGTCTATTATTTCAAATTCGTAATTTTTACCGTCATCATCGGTAAGGGTAATTATATCATTCCCAAAATTTTGGTTTTCCATAGGGAGCACCTCGTTTTCTATAAATTAACAGATTTCTGCTAAGACTATTTTAACCCCTTTTGCCATAATAGTCAATATTTTTGTTTCTATTTTAATAAAATGTTATCTACAAAGTCAAAAAAACAAATTAAAATTATGCTTAAAAAGGCTTTCATATTTTTTGATTTTGTGTTATACTATAAAAGAATTGAGGTGATATCGTGAATCCAATCATTAAATGGCCTGGTGGCAAATCAAGAGAAATTGATAAAATCGAACATCTTATACCTGATTATAAACGTTATATTGAACCATTTTTTGGCGGTGGTGCGCTGTTCTTTCATCTTGCTCCTAAGTCTGCTGCAATTAACGATATCTCCGAATCTTTAATTCAATATTATAAACTAATCAAAAATCAAGATAAACAGCTTTATGATCTTTTGATGTGCTACAATAACAGTTTTAATAATATTGTATCCGTATGTAGCAAAGAAACAAACGAATTATTACATATCTTTTTCAAGTTAAAAGAAGGTTTAATTCAAAAGGACGAGTTGAGGTATACATTAGAAGCACTGATATCAAGTATGTCGGATAAAATAAACTCCGGCTTCAGTGAGAAACTTCTTTTAGATAAAGCTGACTTTGACTCTTTCCTTCATCAAATGGTTGAAGATAAATTTGTCAGAACGGTTGCTAATTACAATAAAAAGCCATTCACAACAGAAGATTTATGCGAGAACTTGATTACCGGATTTACAAGCGGATATTATATGTATTTCCGCAAAATCTTTAATGATATTAGTCTCGGTAGAATCACTGATCAATCTATTCAATATCAAGCTGCAAACTTCTATTTCATCAGAGAATATTGTTACGGCTCCATGTTCCGCTATAATGCCAAGGGCGAATTCAACATCCCCTATGGTGGCATGTCTTACAACAGAAAAGATATGAAGGCAAAAATCGATAATATGTTTAACAGAGAAATCGATCAATTATTTGCTAACACAGATATTCATTGCTCTGATTTTGAAGACTTCTTTAAAAATGTCAATCTTACAAGCAATGACTTCATGTTCTTAGATCCCCCTTATGATACAGACTTTTCCGATTATGAGGGCAAAGACTTTACAAAGTTTGATCAAGAACGTCTGGCGCATGCTTTAAGGAAAACGCTTGCCAAATTTATCCTTGTTATCAAAAACACCGACTTTATCAACGGCTTATATGAGAAAGATTTCAATATTCTAAGTTTTGATAAACAATATACTTACAATGTTAGAAGTCGAAATGATAGAGACGTTGAACACCTAATTATTACTAACCTCTCGGTTTAAAGCCGAGAGGTTAGTTTAGTTACTTTAGAAACCATTGACGGTTATGTATGCCAACAGTTCTAACTTGTGCTGCAATAGTATCGTGGCTCTTGATATTTCGAACTTTTTGAGAAAATTTATCATCATTTCGATTGTCTAAAATATCAAGATCTTCGCCATCGGGTTTCATTTGAGCTCTTGCTTCATCTATAAGCTCGGATGTACGTATTCCAGGATTGTTTCTTATTATTTCTAACACAACATCCACAATTTCGTTTTCACTATAACAACTCATTATTATCCTCCTTTCATTTTATAATACTTAATCTTTTTTCGGCAGCATAGAAATAGTCTTTTTCAATTTCTATTCCAATATATTTTCGTCCATTTTTTAACGCCGCCACACCTGCTGAGCCAACACCCATAAAAGGATCGAAGACAACATCGCCTTCATTAGAAGCGATGTTTATAATATGTTCAAGAAGTGCGACGGGTTTCTGTGCAGGATGTTTAGGATTGGAGAGGCGCTCTGGGCGCATACATATAGGACTTTGAAAAAAATTATGCATTTCGTTTTGAGTTGTAAAATTCCATTTGTGACCTTTGTTCCACATGCAAGCAATCATTTCGCAACTATTAAGAAATCCGTTTTTAAAGATTTTGGGCGCAGGATTGGTCTTGTGCCACACAAAAAATTGAAATGTATCAAACTCACTATCGAAAGCTGCGTGCCATTTTCCTATTAGATTGTAACTTGTAAACACAAAAATATTGCCGTTTGGCTTTAGTATTCTTTTAAAATCATCCAACAAGGCAAATGGATCAATTTCTTTAAGATCCCATTCACCCAAGTCATTATTAAGTGCACTTCGACCGGGCAAATCAATATTGCCTGTAGAATATTGCGCAATATTATACGGAGGATCAGTTAAAATAAGATCAATGCTATTGTCTGGAATTTGACTCAAATAATTGAGACAATCTCCGTTGACAAGGGTGTATCTCTTTGATTTAATTTTTTCAACCTTATACATATCAACTGTTAATACACTTGTTAATCATTTCAACAATGCGGTTATTTAAGCCAATTTCTTCCAAAGCTTCTTTGTAAATTTCTTCAAATTCTTCAAAAGGAATACCATCAGGGAGAATTTTTGTCCAAAGATTTTTGCCAATTAAGAACATTTCGGGATATGCTAAATGCTTTTTAACAGCACCTTTCCAAGTATTGCCTTCTCCGTCTTTATTGTAGAGAGTAGCAAAATAGGCCTTGCAGTTCTCAATACCCATATCCACATAAATGGTAAGAAGTTTTTCAACATTTGAGGGAGCGTTAGAGCTATCGAGATCTCCGCCGGCTTTAAGTTCCATAACATTCCATTCTGCGCCGTCAAAGAAAGCCAAATCTACTGGCTTGGAATAAATTTCGGTGGTACGATACTTTTCAGAAAGAGGAAGAAGGTGTTCTTTGATACTGCTTTGGGTAACACCGCTTTCGATGCGCATTTTACCTGCACCTCTTGCCTCGTTGTTAGCTCTAAAAGCAGAAATTTCTCCGCGAAGATTGCCGTTATGTGTATCAACATCAGTAACAACAATCTGTCCTGATATTCTTGTTTCGTCAAAGTTGTGCGGAAGGTTTCGGGGGTTAACGATAGTAGGAACATTTTCTTCGCCAAATTTCAGCCTTGCAATACGCTTTGCGCAAGTTTCAATTGCGAAACCGCTTTTGGATTCAAAGCTACTAACGAAAACCATGCTTGCTGTTATATTTTCATCCATCTGACTGAGAAGGAAATTGTTTACCTTTCTTTTATAGTTAGCAGCAAAATCCTTTTCAATCAAATCCGTAAGTTTAGAAAATTCTTCAAAAACAATCTGTTTAATAGTATTTCGCATTAATTATTCCTCCAAAAACAATTTGTAGGTTTCTACGCCAAGAGCATCTGCGATTCTTTGGATATTGTCTAATGAGATGCTACGGCGGAAACATTCTATATCACTGATATAAGTTCTATGTAGACCACAATTTTCAGCAAATTTTTCTTGTGAGATTTTTTGTTGAGTGCGGTATTTTCGAACATTAGAACCAAAAACTTTGATGATATCCATATGTTTTACCTCCATACAAATCTAATAAAATTTTATTCAAAGGAACACAATAAGTCTACACACAATAAGTGTATATTTGTGAATATAGTTTTTTACAAATCGTTACATATCAAATGAGAAGGATGTTGCTGAGCAAATTTATGAAATTTTTCCAATTCTGCCATTCTTTTGATTGCAAAATCTTAAAAAATATAGTATAATATCTCTGTATATTGAAAAAATCACCGGAGGATTATTTATGATCTGGCATAGTTCAAATATTGAAGATGTTAAAAAAGAGTTGGGTGTTAACACCGAAACAGGCCTTTCCTCGGCTGAAATTGCGGGAAAAATTGCGCAGTTTGGTGAAAACACCCGTACTGCACCCGACGATAAAAACATAGTAAAAAAGGTGTTTAAGCACCTAACCCCTACCTTAGATGTTTTGCTTATGATAATATCTGCAATTGTTTTTGTTGTTAATATTATAGCGAAGAATGACGGTTGGTATGTTCCTTTAATTGTTCTTGTGCTTCTTGCTTTAAATGCCACCTTAGATGTTTTGGTTGGTCAAAGGGCAGATGAGCAGTTTAAGAAGCTTAAAGGGGATATTGCCGCCTCGGCAAAGGTATTTCGTGACGGTAAGGTTTCAGAGGTTCCGGCATCATTTTTGGTACCGGGCGATATTGTTTTGCTAGAGCAGGGGGATTATATACCTGCCGACGGTCGTGTTTTGGAAAGCTATTCCTTAACCTGTGATGAGTCTGCCGTTTGCGGAGTGGCTGCTCCCAATGAGAAGCAGGCGGATTTTACACCTGAGGATATTGCCGAAATAGAAATGCGAAAAAATATGGTATACGCAGGTTGTTCGGTGCTTTTTGGAAGTGCTAAGATAATAGTTACCGACACGGGTATGAACACCGAGCTTGCAAGACAGGAAACCCTTGTGGAAATCACCGAGGGCAGTGAGCTTCCTGTTAAGCGTCGCCTTATAGAAATTGGTCATATGGCAAGAATAGGTATACTTATAGTCTGCTTTATAATCTTTTTAATAGGTGTTTTAGGTGGACTTAAAACCGAAAATTTTGCTCTTATGGTATTAGAAATGCTTCTTACCGCAACCTCCTTGGCGGTTGCCGCTATCCCCGAGGAGGCGGCACAGGCTGTGAATATAATTTTAGGCTTTGGCGCTCGCAGACTTGTTAAATGTAAAGCCGCAATTCAAAATCCCATAGCGGTTGAAAGCCTTGGCAGAGTTTCTCTTATTATTTCAGATAAAACAGGTACTCTTACAAAAAACCGTATGAAAATGGCTATGGTTTTTGACGGTACCAATCTTGTGGATTTGAATTTAGACGCCCCTTCTGAAAATGCGGTAACCCTTATACGCACCGCAGCCCTTTGCGGAAATTCTACTGCTCAGGTCTTGGCGGGTGGAAAAATCCGCCCTATTGGTGATCCTACCGAGGTAAGCATAGTTTCCGCCTCAATCGACTATTGCGGTCTTACTAAGGAAGAGCTTGAAAACATCTATCCCCGTATGGCAGAGGTACCATTTGATTCGGCAAGAAAGCTTATGACCACCATTAATATGATAAATAACCGTCCCTTCGCCATTGTTAAGGGTTCTCCCGACATTTTGGTTAACTGCTGTACCGCAGGAAATATAGAGGGCGTTATTAAGGCAACCGAGGAAATGAGCAAACGGGGACTTCGCACCATTGCCGTTGCTATGAAGCCTTTGGAGGAGGTACCTTCCAATCCTAATCCCGAAAATATGGAATGTGACCTGACCTTAATGGGCGTCTTTGGTATGACCGACACCATTAGTCGAGAAACCACCGCGGCATTGCGTGAGAGTGAAGGGGCAGGAATACGCACCGTTATGATAACGGGCGACCACATAATTGCCGCCGAGGCTATTGCCAAAGGTCTTGGGATTTTAAAGGAAGGTCAAAAGGCTATTACAGGTAATGAGCTTGCCGAAATGGATGATGAAACCTTCCGCACAGAAATTAATAATATCGCGGTCTACTCCAGAATAACCGCTGAGGATAAATTGCGTATTGTAGAGACCTTTAAGGAGCTGGGTGAAACGGTTGCCGTAACGGGCGACAGCGTTGATGATGCCGCTATTTTAAAGGCTGCTGATGTTGGTTGCGCAATGGGTGTTACGGGTACTGATATTGCAAAGGGTGCCGCAGATGTGGTTCTAACCGAGGACAGTTATATTTCTGTTGTGGGCGCTATAAAGGAATCGCGCGGAATTTACGCAAATATAAAGCGCGTTGCATCACAGGTGTTAAGTTGCGCCTTGGGTGAGCTTCTCTTAATGCTTTTAGAGATAATAATTTTCGGGTATCCCGCACTTACGGCTTTGCCAATTCTTTGGCTCAATCTGGTGGTTGGCTTTGCCGTTATAATCGGCCTTTCCTTTGAAAAAGCAGGGGATGATGTTATGAACCATCCTCCCCTTCCAAAAAAGGAGCGTTTCTTTGCGGGTGAATATGGCATTTCCATTATTTTACAGGGTTTGCTTATTGCAATTATCGGAATTGTTGCATATGCAATAGGCGGTTCATCAATGCTTTTTGCAGTTTTGGTTCTTTCAGAGGTAACACTTGCTTTCAGCCTCAGAAGTGAAGCTTCAATCTTTAAAATAGGCTTTCACACAAATAAAGGTATGCTTGCGGCATTGGGTGTTGCCCTGTTTACCCTGTTTATTATTTCAGGTCCCCTTCACACTGTATTTATGCTTAAGGAAAATCTTACTGCGGCAATGGTGTTTGAGATGATTTTACTTTCATTGGTTCCCCTTGCTGTTACCGAAATTATAAAGTTTGCAAAGTCGTTAAAACGAGGAAAATAGAATGAAATATGATCTTTCAAACAAACGCTGTGTGGAAAAATTGTTGCACGATGCGGGCTTTACCTTTAAAAAATCTTTGGGACAAAACTTTTTAACCGATCCTTCTGTTTGTCCCGAAATGGCTTTTGCCGCCGCTGACGCCGACACAGGTGTTATTGAAATCGGCCCCGGAATAGGCGTTTTAACGGTAGAGCTTGCTGAAATTGCTAAAAAGGTTATAGCGGTAGAGCTTGATGAAAGATTGCGCCCAATACTCGCCAAAACCTTAGAGGATTATCCCAACGCGTCGGTAATTTTTTCGGATGTTTTAAAGCTTGATTTAAATAAGCTTATTGAGGACGAGTTTAAGGACTGCAAAAGGGTTACAATTTGCGCTAATCTCCCTTATTATATAACCTCGCCCATAATAATGTCTCTTTTGGAAAGCAAGCTCCCCGTAGAAAGTATTACCGTAATGGTGCAAAAGGAAGCCGCCGAGCGACTTTGTGCAAAAATTCCAAGCAGAGATGTTGGGGCGGTTACCCTAGCCGCCGCCTTTTATGCCGAGGGTGAAATGCTTTTTGGTGTGCCCAGAGATAGCTTTACTCCTGCTCCAAATGTAGATAGTGCGGTTATTCAGTTTAAAATCCGCAGGTCTGCCGTCGCAGAGGTAAGGGATGAAAAATTGCTTTTCCGCCTTATCAGAGGCGCTTTTGAGCATCGCAGAAAAATACTTGTTAACTCTGTTTCGGCTTCGGGCGTGGTTTCAAAAGAAAAACTCACTTCGGCTTTAACAGAGTTGGATATCCCCTTAACCGTCCGCGCCGAGCAACTAAGTCTTGAGCAATTTGCGGCATTAGCAGATAAGCTGTAAAATTTTTATAATTTATTTTAATATAAATATTTACAAAATCGGCAAAATATGATAAAATGTTATTTAAAAGTATAGGAGTAGGTGGCTTATGGGTAGGTTATTAGCCGTCACCTCCGGTAAGGGCGGTGCGGGTAAATCCAGCGTTTCGGTGCATCTTGCCTCGGCGCTTAGCCTTATGTCAAACAAGGTTCTGATTGTGGATTTAGACGCAGGTATGCGTTGCCTTGATATAATGCTTGGCGTGTCAGATGTTATGATTTTTGATTTGAATGATGTGCTTAAAGGCGCCAAAACTATAGAAGAAGCTGCAATTAATGTGCCTTCATCCGACGGAAATCTATTTTTTATAGGGGCTCCGCTAAAGGGTAAAATAGTCCCTGAGGAATTGTCAAGCTTTGTTTCAACCGCTGCCGAAAGATTTGATTTTGTAATACTCGATTTTCCTGCAGGGGCGGTGGACGAGCTTTATTCAGCCCTTCCCCGTTATGCAGAAATGTTGGTTGTATGTAATGCCGATGCCGTATCCTTAAGGGACGCCGCCATTCAAGGCGCCGATTTAAAGGAGCTCCAGTTTATGTCGGTTCGCCTTATTTTAAATCGCGTATCCTTTGATAATATGCGCCGCGGAATAAATGCCAATATTGATGAGGTTATAGATTCAAGTGGTATTCGTCTTATGGGGGTTGTGCCCCAAAGTATGGATGTTTATATGTCCTGCTGTTCAGGTCAGGCGCTAAATAAGAAATCTCGTGCCGCAAAGGCTTTTTTAAGGATTGCTAAGCGTGTTATGGGGTATGATATTCCCCTTACATCTTACAAAAAAATATAAATTTAAAATAATTTTGCTTTGAAAAGGATTTTTTAAAGCAAGGAAAAGGAGATGTTACAATGAATGTTGCGATTATCGCACACGATGCAAAAAAGGAATTAATGGTGCAGTTTTGTATAGCTTACTGCGGCGTACTTAGCCGTCATAAGTTGTTTTCAACAGGAACAACAGGTAAGCTTGTGTCCGAAGCTACAGGCTTGGAAATTGTTAAATTTTTAAGCGGCAGACAGGGCGGTTTTCAACAAATTGCTTCCCGCATCAGTTGTGATGAAATCGACCTTGTGCTGCTTTTCCGTGATCCTATGACAAATAAAACCAGCGAACCCGATGAGCAGGTTTTACTTAATCTTTGTGATGTCCACAATATCCCCGTTGCAACAAATATCGCCACCGCAGAGGTTCTTATTCACGGTTTGGAGCGCGGCGATTTGGATTGGCGAGATATTGTTCGCCCTAACTAAATAGTTGTTTTTATTGGGCGAACACCGTTTTGGGGTTCGCCCATTAGCCCGTTAATAATCCCATTGAAAGAGGTATTTTTTATATGAAGCTAGATACTATGCAAGGTTTAAAACGCACCGATTATTGCGGCACTCTTACTGCCGAAAAAATAGGATGTGAGGTTACCGTTTGCGGTTGGACTGCCCGTCAGCGTGACTTAGGTCAGCTTATTTTTATTGACCTTCGTGACCGCACAGGTATTGTTCAGCTTGCTTTTGATGATAAAACCGACCGCGAGATTTTTTCCAAGGCATTTGCCGTTCGTTCAGAGTATGTTTTAATGGCAAAGGGTACTGTTCGCCGCCGTTCTTCGGTTAACACCGAAATCCCTACAGGTGAAATTGAAATTGAGGTTAATGAGCTTAAGGTTTTAGGCTCTGCCGAAACCACACCCTTTGAAATTTTAGACGATACCTCTGTTAAGGAGGAGCTTCGCCTTAAATATCGCTATTTAGACCTCCGCCGTCCTACCTTGCAAAATAATCTTTTAATGCGTCACAAGGTTACAAAGGTTACTCGCGACTTCTTTGACGGAGAAGGATTTTTGGAGATTGAAACTCCAACACTTATTAAGTCCACCCCCGAGGGCGCAAGGGATTACCTTGTTCCTTCCCGTATTCACAAGGGTAGCTTTTATGCTCTTCCTCAGTCACCCCAAATGTATAAGCAGCTTTTAATGCTTTCGGGCTATGACCGCTATATGCAGATTGCCCGTTGCTATCGTGATGAGGATTTGCGTGCTGACCGTCAGCCTGAGTTCACCCAAATTGATTTAGAGATGTCCTTTGTAGAGATGGATGATATTTTAAGTCTTGGTGAGCGATATATAAATTATCTCTTTAAAAATGTTTTGGGTGTGGATATTCCTACCCCAATTCGCCGTATGACCTACACCGAGGCTATGGAAAATTACGGCTCTGACAAGCCCGATGTTCGTTTTGATATGAAGCTTATCGACCTTGCCGATGTTGTAGAAAACTGCGGTTTCTCTGTGTTTGCCGATACCGTTAAAAACGGCGGTTCGGTTCGCGGTATTACCGCAAAGGGCGGCGCAAAGGTACTAACCCGTAAGGAAATTGATAAATTAACCGAGTCGGCAAAGGGTATTGGCGCAAAGGGACTTGCCTTTATTCGTTGGGCAGATGATGCCGAGGAGCCAACCTGCGGCTTTAGAAAATTCTTAACTGATGACGAATTTAATGCTTTAATGTCCCGTATGGGCGTTGAAAAGGGGGATGTTGCCCTCTTTATTGCAGATAAAAAATCCACCACCTTAAGTGTACTGGGCGCACTTCGTTTACAGGTTGCCGAAAAGCTTGAAATTATCCCCGAGGGTTATGAATTTCTTTGGATTACTGAATTTCCCTTCTTTGAATATAATGAGGAAACAGGAAATTGGGACGCTATGCATCATCCCTTCACATCCCCCCTTGATGAATGTCTGCAGTATTTGGATACCAACCCCGAAAAGGTGTTTGCTAAGGCATACGACCTTGTGCTGAATGGTGTTGAGTTATCTTCAGGCTCTATTCGTATTAATGATCCCGAGCTTCAAAAGAAGATGTTTGCGGCGTTAGGTCTTTCTGATGAGGAGGCTAATGAAAAATTCGGCTTCCTTGTAGATGCATACCGTTATGGCGCGCCCCCCCACGGCGGATTCGGTATTGGTCTTGACCGCCTTGTTATGCTTATGTGCGGCAGCGACTCCATTCGTGATGTTATAGCCTTCCCCAAGGTTGCTAACGCAAGTGAGCTTATGAGTGGCGCACCCGGTAATGTTGATAATCAACAGCTTGTTGATTTGAGTATTGAGGTTACAAAAACCAATACTGAAAACGAATAATAATTTTTCAAAAACTTAACACAACCTTCGCATTTGCGAAGGTTGTGTTTGCCTAACTTTCGCTAAAGCGAAGGAAATAAACTTCGCAAACGCGAAGAAAATCTTTAATTTTAGAAGAAAGCCTGATGATTAA
This sequence comes from Oscillospiraceae bacterium, assembly GCA_015065925.1. Taxonomy (GTDB): domain Bacteria; phylum Bacillota; class Clostridia; order Oscillospirales; family Acutalibacteraceae; genus UMGS1279. The sequence continues at coordinate 16,709 of SVPL01000001.1, read as the reverse complement.
TTATGATAACGGCTAAACAAGCGGCAGAAAAATGGGGAATAACTGTAAGGCGAGTGCAGGATTATTGCAAAAGCGGAAGAATAGCAGGAGCAGAGCGTTTCGGTTCAAGCTGGGTGATACCCAAAGACTCCCCTCGGCCTGCAGATATGCGCAAAAAGTCTCCATCTAACAAGCTAACGGTTGAGCCCCTTATAAGAAAAACCCCCTTTTTGGATATGACCGACCTTTATACCATTCCGGGCTCGGCAGAGGAGGTTGCCTTAAGTCTTTCTGAGCACGCCGAGGCAAAATTGCTTTTTGAATCGGAAATCGCCTATTCCAGAGGAGAAATAGATAAGGTTTACCAAAATGCGAATATCATTTTAAACACCCATTCAGGCTTTTATGCCGTTCTTTCGGGTGGTATGCTACTTGGTCTTTGCGCTATGTGGCGCGGTGATATCGAACTGTGGAATAAGGCAAGGCGGCATATATGTGAAGCCCCCGCAAAGGATGATAATTATCGTGATATTATAAGCCTTTCTTTGGCGGCGCTTGATAGCTCGGTGTATGATATTTCAAACTTCCCCGAATGGTTTAAAATGGGGGATTTTGAGGCTCTGCATCCAGATGCCCTTTCGGCTGCAAAGGTGTTTTACATAAACTACCTTTATGTTGCAGGTCTTGCCATAGCCACAAAGCAGTATGAGTTAAACGGCGTGGAGGGGCTTACCCTTTTAAGGCTGTTGCCCAATACAATTGAACCTATGATTTCAGATGTAAGGGCGGCAAAAACCGTTATTTGTGAGATTTATTTGCGTATTATGTGCGCTATAGTTTACCATAATATAGGGGAAAACAACCGCGCCGTATATCATATAGATAAGGCTATAAGGCTTGCGGTTCCCGATAGGCTTTTCGGTATTTTGGTGGAGCATAGAAAGTATCTTGATAATCTTTTGGATGAAAGATTTAAGGCTGTTGCTCCTGAATATTTAGAAAAAGTACAGTCCCTTTATGCCAAATTTTCTGTGGGATGGTCTTCCCTTAGCGGTAATATTCGTAATAAAAAAATATCTACAAATCTAACCTTCCGTGAACGCGAGGTTGCAAAACTGGCGGCATTTGGAATGAGTAACACGGAAATTTCCCAGTCACTTCATATTTCCTTGGCAGCAGTTAAGCAAACAATCAGAATTGTTTTCCAAAAAAGCGGTGTAAATAATCGCGACGAGCTTATAACTATTTTGTAAAAATCAGAATATAAAAATATATCTCTTTTTCGAATATAAGGATAAAAATTTTTAGCCCTAAAAAAATAATTTGGGTGATAGAAAAGTTTTTTAAAAACCGTTACAATGTTATTGTAAAATAACAGCGTGACGGTTTTTGTTATTATAAAAACCTATTCGCAATAAAGCCGAACATGGTTCGGGAGGAGATGATTTTATGAGTACAATTCATAAAGAAGGGGATTTATACAAGGTTATTAACCTTTTTGGCAATACCTTTGAGGTTAGGTACGGTTATTATGATGAAGAAGATCGTACCAGTAAATTCAGTGAAGCCATTCCAATTTATCCCGATTTTTTAAAAAGTCCCATATTCACCCCCGAAGGGTATCCCTTTGTAACACAAATGCAGGATATATGCCGGTATTATGAAGGTGAAGAAAACTCGGAAGAATGTTTTAGCTGTAAACATTATAGGCAAGGTGAAGACCTGCTTGGCGTATGTATTTATGATGGCAATAAAAAAAGCTTGTAACCGATTTTAAGGAGGATATAAAAAATGATTAAAAAAATATTAAGTGTAATGCTTTCTGTTTTAATAATTGTATCGGCATTACCAATTACATCTATGGCGGCAGAGGTGAATGTTGTAACTGCCGTTGCCGATAACGGCACTGCTCATACCTTTGAGAGCATAATGGGTACCGAAACCGACGGTAACCGCTATGCAGGCAGAGTTTGGGTTGATAAATCGGTTTATACCAACGGTCAGACCGCCGTTTTAAATACAAGCGGAAAAGAAGGCTCTACCTTTAAGGTTAATTTGGAGCAGGGCGAAAACTTCCAAACTGTTTTCTCAGCCCTTGGCTCCTCAATGACCACTAAAACTACATTTAATTCAAGCGGACCGATGGATGTTGTGTTGGTTTTAGATGCCTCTACATCTATGGATGATGTTTCAAACAATACAACCCGTTTGGAAAAGCTTATTGTAGCCTCCAACAGTCTTCTTGCAGACCTTACAGCTGCAAAGGATATAAGAATAGGTATTGTTGCTTATAACTATGACGATATTCAAATCCTACCCTTCGGCAAATATGAAAATGGCATTAAATTAAGCGTTTTAAATAATAAATATACATTTGATGAAAGGAATAACACAGATAAGGGCGGTACAATCAGAGCCTTTGATAATTCAGGTAATCTTTTATATAACAACACCAAGGGTTATGCAAGAGGCACCAATCTCCAAGCAGGTATTGACGCGGGTATGAGTATGCTTGAAAATGCATCAAATACCGAAGGTCGCGCTCCTATAGCCATTGTTCTTACCGATGGCTCGGCAAATACCGCAGCTTTACAGAAATTCTATGACCTTTCAGGTCAAACTCCCCGTCAGATATTCTCAGGTGGAGTTCCTCAGGGCGTAGCCGTTGCAACACTGCTTACTGCCGCATATAAAAGAGCCCGCGTTGAAGATGTTTACGGCAAAGCGCCCACCATTTATGGCATAGGCGTAGATATTGGTGATGATGCCGCTGCAAATGCTATTATAAATCCGGGTTCAACAACTAACGGTTTTAATAGCTCTAACACCGACGGCAACATTAAAAACGCATACAAGCTTTATACCGATACCTGGCTTAAGGGTAATACCGTAAGAAGAACCGAAAGCTATAACGGAAATCATCAGTTTGTGCTTGACCATAACTATCCTGCGGGCTCGGGCGTTACAGATGATGACATAGAGAACAATATAAATTATGTTGATACATATTATAATGTTTCGGCAGCTGAATTGGAAAACACCTTTAAGCAGATTTTTGAAGAAATCAACTCCAGCGCCTTTAATCCCATAAGCTCCACCGAAATTACCGAAGGCGCAACCGGTGTAAAAAACACTCCTCTTATTTATGTTGACCATATAGGCGAATATATGGAGATTAAAAATATTCAGGCAGTTACCCTTTTTGGTAAATCCTATGCAGTGAATTATGCTAACGGCGAGTATACCGTTGAATATGATAAGGGAATTAACCCCACCACAAATGAGGAATATGAAACCTCTGAGGATATTAAAATTGCTATTTCGGAAAATGTAGACGGCACACAGAAACTGGAAATCAGAATAAATCAGGAAATACTTCCTATTCTGTTAGAGCAGGTTGCGGCAAAAACCGAAAATAATATAACCGAAGCAACCATTAATGAGCTTACCTATAATCCCTTGCGTGTTTTCTATACAGTTGGTGTGGATTCTGATGTTCTTCTTAAAAACGGAGATATTGACCTTACCAAAATAGATAAGGATTATTCAGGTCTTGATATTCAAAATGGGGAAATCACCCTTTACAGCAATCAGTTTGGCGTTACTGCAAAAGAGCTTGATGATAATGGAAATCCCGTAACCCGTGACGCCCATGTTGGCTTCAAGCCCTCGGATGAAAATCGTTATTATTACCATCAAAGCAATCAGGGAATATTCACCCGAGTTTATGATTTAACCAAACCTAATAAGCCTACTATTGAAATCGAAGAAAATGATGAATACGGTATTGTTTGGGACGAAAATGTTCACGGTCTTGATTGGATGACCTATAATGAGTATCTTTCTACCGAAGATGACGCTATGGTTTATACCTATGTAAGCTATTATCATCCTACCCCCGATACTACCGATTCTCCAAATGCCGCCGAAAAGATAACCTATTTGGTTTATACTGAGTGGAAGTATCTTAAACCGTCAGTTGCATTCTATGATGCAAAAACCGAAAAATATGTAAATTACGATGCAACTGCAGGCTACACCTTGGACGATATAGGCAGAACAATGACCGCTGAGCAAATTGCCGAGTATGTAAGGCTCAATCCTACTGCAGAGATTTACGCAGTGCTTGGTGCCTACTCAAAGCGTACCAGCCGTTTCCACAATATGACCTTTGAAAAAGAGGTTAATCGCACCGAAACCGATCCTATTCGCTATGAGCCTCAGTACACCGATACAACGGCAAAAAGCAACCATCACGGTAATGATGTTATTGTATGGCTTGGTAATAACGGCAAATTAACCCTTTCTTTAAATACAGGCGTAGCCCTTACCAAGGCGGCTAATGAAAATATCGGAAATGCCGATGATACATACACTCTCACCCTAAAAATTAATTCTATGCCTTTGGGCGAAACTGCAAATCCCGTTGTATACAATATAGACGGCAGTTCTGTTCCATTTGTGTTTGAAAACAATACAGTTAAGGTTCAGGTTAAGGTGGGCGAAACTGTTTGGGTAAGTGGTATTCCTGAGGGCAGTGAATGTACCGTAGGCGAGGAAATTCCCACTAACGCAGATTACAGAGTTCATAGCATTTCTACCACAAATATCACCATTCCTACAGTAGAGCAGGTTATGAACGGTAGCCAAAATCAGTATGTTGCCGTAACCGTAACAAATACCCTTAAAAAGTACGGTAATCTTGATATTACAAAAGAGCTTAGCAGCGACCATACTATTCCCCAAAGCGTTTTAAATGAAAAATTTGCCTTTGAGATTGATGGTGGAGAAGCCCTTGCAAACAAAACCTTTAGTGCTATAGATGATGAAAATAACAGTGCTTCGGTTATCTTTGATGCAAATGGTAAAGCTACAATTTATGTATCGGCAAGAAATACATTTGAAATTTTAAACATTCCCGAGAATGTAGAGGTAACAATCACCGAAAAGCTTACCGATGCTCAAAAAGAGATTTTTAAGAGTGTTAAATATCGCGCTCGTAATCATTCGGGCGAAACTGCAACCGAAACTACCGATAAGGCAACAGTTGTAATTCCTTCAACAGGTAAAGCAACTACAGTTATTATTAACACCTATGTTCCCAAGTCTACTACCGTTGATTTAGATGTTAATATAACCAAAAACTTTGCCGATGAGTCGGTTAAGAATAAGCTTTTGGGCGGCGAATTTAAGTTCCGTGTTCAAAAGTATGATACCACCCTTGCAACCCCCGATTGGAGCACAATTTCTGAGGATACCGTTGAATATCTTGCTCAGGAATACGGTGAAAAAGCTATTTCCTTTAAGAATGTTCTTGGCGGTGAGGTTTATAATACAACAGGAACCTATGCTTATCAGGTATTAGAGGTTAAGGGGAATGTAGCAAATGTTTCCTACGACCGCACCATCTATACCTTTGATGTTGTTGTTACCGATGCAGGCGGTCAGCTTACCGCAAAGGTTATAGATAAAAACGGCAATGAAATCTCCAATACAGTGGGCGATAGCGCTCTTGACTATATAATTGAATTTAACAATACCTATGAAACTGCACCTATCAGTATGGATATTGTGAAAGAGGTTAATAATCTATCATACGATACCGAAATTTCCAAGTCAGGCTTTAAGTTCAGATCTATTGCAGTGGATGAAAACGGTAATCCTTTAACCCCCAATCAGCCCGAAACATCTACCAACAGCATTCTTTCCGATGCCGCAGGAGAGGCACGTATAAGCGGTGTTTATACTACTTCGCAAATCGGCACACATTATTACCTTGTTTATGAGGAAAATACAGGTAAAGCGGGTTGGAGTTATTCAGGTGCCCAGTACCTTGTAAAGGTGGTTGTTTCAGAAAATGGCGGTAAGCTTGAAGCCACTATGACAATCACTCCCCATAACGACGCCGCAAAGGATGAAAAAGCACCTACCGTTACCGATAATAACAAGGGTAAGCTTTATTTCACCAACACCTATGATCCCGCAGATACATCTTTAGATGTTGACGCACTTGTTAAAAAATCTTTAACAAACAAATCTCTTAATGGCGGCGACTTTACCTTTGAGGTCTATGAAAACGGCAAAGCTACCGCAATACTTCGCGGCACAAATGACGCAAACGGAAATATCGACTTCAAAGCGGTAGACTCCAATAATCCTCTTACTAAAAATAATGTTCTCAATTTCACCAAGGTTGGTAAATATGAGTATGATATTAAAGAGGTTGCTCCCGCAAACGGCGTTAAGGACGGCGTAACCTACGACACCACCATTTACGATTTGGTTGTTGAGGTTGAAAATGATGTTCAAACAGGTACCCTTAAGGCTACATATTATTTTGAGGACTCTACAAGTACCGTTGTTACCTTTAAAAACCAATATAATGTGGCTCCCACAACCTATAACCTTGCAGGTAAAAAGGTATTGAACGGCAGAGTTATGCAAAGCGGCGAATTTGAGTTTGCTCTTTATGAAGGCAATGCCACCACGCCAAAAGAGGTTGTTAAAAATCACACAAACGGCTCCTTTGAGTTTTCTGAAATAACCTACACTTCCGCAGGCACCTACACCTACACCATTGCTGAGGTGGTTCCAAACGGCGCAACTTTAGATACCGCAACAAATAAATATACTCTTAATGGCGTTACCTATGATGCTCAAAGATATAATATAACCGTTACAGTTACCGATAACGGCGACGGCACCTTAACCCCATCGGCTAATGTGAAAAACAACGAAATCGTTTTCACAAACACCTATAAGGCGGCGGCTACTACAGTTACCTTCAAGGGTACTAAGGAGTTTAAGGGTGCCACCTTAAAGGCAGGGGATTTTGCGTTCAAGCTTTATGAAACCGATCATAATTTGGATATTTCGGCAAATAACTCACTTTTAAAGGAAACCAAAACAAATGATGTAAACGGTGAATTTGAATTTACTGCCATAACCTATACCGAACCCGGCACATATTTCTATGTGATTGACGAGGACGAAACCTACAATCCTATGGAAATGGTAGTTTATGATACTACTCAGCACGGATACCGTGTTCAGGTTCGCGACCACGGTACAGGCAAGCTTGAGGCAACCGTTATTAATATGGATAGCGGTGTTACCGAAACAAATAACAATAATATAGCCTGCTCCTTTGTTAATGCAACCTTTGACGAAGCAACCGAAAAAGAGGTTGCAAGGCAGGAAAATGCATCGGCTAAGATTGATGGCAATTTTGTTGAAGCAGGAGAAGTTCTTACCTACTACATCTACTACTACAATTACACAGGCAAAGAAGTAACCGTAGAAATCAGTGATACCATTCCTGCATACACCAGTTATGTAGAAGGCTCTGCTTCTCACGGCGGCACCTACGCAGGCGGTAATATTGATTGGATATTAACGGTGCCAAGAGGCAGGTCTGTTATGGTTCAGTTTAGTGTTAAGGTGGATGAGAATGACTCTATTGTGGCAAATACCGCTATAGTTCGCGACGGCACAAACACCTACACAACCAATACCGTTAACAATCATACCTTTAAGGACCCCGTAGAAAAGGATGTATTCAGCCCTAAGGACATTTATACAAGCATCGACGGTGAAAAGGTTTATGAAGGCGATGAGCTTATCTACAACATAAGCTATGTAAACACCTCCTACAATACGGTTGATTTAACCATAACTGACCAAATCCCTGAGTACACCACCTATGTAGAAGGCTCTGCCAATAACGGCGGCACCTATTCAAACGGTACACTCACTTGGGAGATTGAAGATGTTCAGCCTTGGACAACAGTAACTGTTGCCTTTATGGTTAAGGTTAATGAGGATATCGGCGCCAAGGAAATTGAAAATACAGCAAAGGTATTTAATGGCACCAACACCTATGATACAAATATTGTTACTAACTACACCGTAGAAGATAAGGTTGAAAAGGATGTATTTAATGCGAGCGACCTTACCGTTAGTATCGACGGCGAAAAGGTTTATGAAGGCGACGAGCTTGTTTACAAGATTAAGTACACCAATACCGACACCAAAGAAGCAACCGTAACCGTTACCGATACCATTCCTGAGTACACCACCTATGTGGAAGGCTCTGCCGATAACGGCGGCATCTATGAAGACGGCGAAATTACCTGGAATGTTACCGTTCCCGCAGGTGAAAGCTTAACTGTTAGCTTTAAGGTTAAGGTTAATGATGTTGACGGGGCTGCTTCAATCTCTAATGTCGCTACGGCTATGGAGGGCTCAAATAACTACACCTCTAATGAGGTTGTAAACGAAATCGAGATAGTTCAGGAAAATCCCGAAAACCCTGAAAATCCCGAAAATCCAAAAGAACCTGAAAATCCCGAAATTTCTGATGAGGAAGCTCCAAAGAATGACGCTTCCGAAAATCCAAAAATGGGTGATTATGTAAATATTACAATGCTTATAGCATTAGCCTTTGTAAGCGGTGTAATAGTTTTCGGTTCTCAGCTTTTGGGCAAAAGAAAGCCTAATACAAATTGCCCCTTTTAAAATAAAGCATTAAAATTCAGTTGGGATTTTTAATGAAATTTTAAAAAATAACAAAAAGTCGGATGGACTATATATCCATTCGACTTTTTGATTTTTATGCACACTATACATATAACAAGGCACTTTCTTCGTAAACTTCTACCAAAAAAGGTTTACAGATAAGTTGACAGATGTAAAGTTTTTGTGCTATAATAGTAGCATTATAAATTTCAGTTCGAGGGATAAAGGAAAGGCGCGTATGAAAAATCAAATCGAACAATTGAAGCTAGCGAAGAATGCCGTTATTCTTGCTCATTATTATGCTCCTGCCGAGGTGCAGGAGATAGCCGACTTTGTGGGCGACTCATTCTATCTTGCAAAGATAGCCAAACAGAGCAATGCGGATGTTATTGTGTTCTGCGGGGTATGCTTTATGGGAGAGAGCGCAAAAATACTAAATCCAACCAAGAAAGTCTTGATGCCAGACCTGTCTGCTGACTGTCCGATGGCACATATGGTGACAGATGGTATCATTGAAGAAATGCGAAGCAAATACGATGATTTGGCGGTTGTTTGCTATATCAATTCCACGGCAGAGTTGAAATGCAAGAGTGATGTTTGCGTAACCTCCTCCAATGCAGTTAACATCGTGAGGGCATTACCGAACAAGAATATTTTTTTCATTCCCGATAGGAATTTAGGCAGCTTTGTTGCAGAGCAGGTGCCCGAGAAGAACATTATACTCAATGACGGCTGTTGTCCTATTCACGCAAAGATAACGGCAGCACAAATACGGGAACAGAGGAAGCTGCATCCCGATGCCTTGGTGCTGACTCATCCTGAGTGTGACGCATCGGTGCTTGAACTGTCTGATTATATCGGCAGTACGGCGGATATAATTGCATTTGCAAAGGCAAGTGATGAAAAAGAGTTTATAATTTGTACCGAAGATGGTGTTGATTTTAAGCTGATAACCGACAATCCGAATAAGCGGTTCTACTACCCAAATCCGCATCCGTGTTGTGCAGATATGAAATTAAATACACTTGAGGCAGTTTTGTCTGTTCTTGAAAAGGAAGATAAAGAAATTACAGTGGACGACAAAACCCGTGAAGATGCGATTCTTCCATTGGATAGAATGTTGGAGCTTGCCAAATGATATGAAAACGGATATTTTAATTGTAGGCTGTGGCGTAGCCGGGCTTTACTGCGCACTGAACCTACCGAAAGATAAAAAGGTTACGGTGGTAACCAAGAACATAGCCCGTAAAAGCGACTCCTATTTAGCGCAAGGCGGTATCTGTGTTTTGCGTGATGAGGATGATCACAAGTCCTTCTTTGAAGATACGATGAAGGCAGGTCATTACGAAAATAACCCCGAATCGGTTGAAATTATGATTGAGTCTTCACAGGATGTAATTGCCGATCTTGTTTCTTTTGGTGTTCAATTTGAAAAGAACAACGAAAGCTTCATCTATACTCGCGAGGGGGCTCACTCCAGACCGAGAATTTTATTCCACGAGGATGAAACAGGTAAGGAAATAACCTCACATCTGCTCCAAACTGCAAAGAGCAGAAAGAATATTACTCTTATTGAAAACTTTACAATGGTAGACCTTATAAGCTGTAATAATCACTGTAACGGTATTGTCGGCCGTGATGAGAACGGAAATTATGTTTCGGTTATTGCAGATTATACTGTGCTTGCTACGGGCGGTATTGGTGGACTCTTTAAGCACTCTACCAACTACCGACACCTGACAGGCGATGCTTTGGCGCTTGCTCTCAAGTATGGTATTAAAATCCAACATATTGATTATATACAAATACATCCTACAACCCTTTATACCAAAAAGCACGGTCGGGAGTTCCTTATTTCCGAGTCGGTTCGCGGTGAGGGTGCAATTTTGCTAAACTCCAAGGGTGACAGATTTGTCAATGAGCTGCTTCCCCGTGATGTCGTTGCAAATGCAATCTTTGAGGAAATGAAAAAGGAAGGCACCGAGCACGTGTGGCTTTCATTGGCGCCAATCCCCGAAGAAGAAATTAAGACTCATTTTCCAAATATCTATCAGAAGTGCTTGGATGAAGGCTACGACATTACAAAGGAGCCTATTCCGGTTGTTCCCTCGCAGCACTATTTTATGGGTGGCATTGCTGTTGACAGTTATAGTAAAACCTCTATGGTTCGCCTGTACGCCATTGGAGAGACGGCTTGCAACGGTGTTCACGGAAGAAACCGTTTGGCAAGTAACTCGTTGCTTGAAAGCCTTGTCTTTGCAAAACGCGCGGCAAAGCACATTATTGCTAACTATTTACCCAATGAGTCGGTGGATGAATATACTGTTGATGCGGCTCAATATGAGGGATATGAGGAAAAATATAAGGAATTGGTTCTAACAGCTATCGAAAAGGAGAAACAAAGCCATGAATAATATTTCGATGAAATTAAACGCAGACAACTTGATTATGCTTGCTTTACAGGAGGACATCACAAGCGAGGATATTACCACTAATTCGGTTATGAGAGAGTATCAGCTTGGTGAAGTAGAACTCATTTGCAAGGAAGACGGTGTTATCGCAGGTCTTGATGTCTTCAAAAGAGTGTTTGAGCTTCTTGACGAAAAAACAGAGGTAGTCTTTACCTGTAAGGACGGCGACGAGGTTGAAAAGGGGCAGAAGCTCGGTGTGGTTCGCGGTGATATCCGTGTACTTCTTTCGGGCGAAAGAACGGCGCTTAATTATCTGCAGCGTATGAGTGGTATTGCAACCTATACCCGTAAAATTGCCAATCTTCTCAAAGGCAGTAATACAAAGCTTCTTGATACCCGTAAGACTACACCCGGTATGCGCATCTTTGAAAAGTATGCCGTTAAGGTTGGCGGCGGCTACAATCACCGTTACAATTTAAGCGACGGTATTCTTTTAAAGGACAATCATATCGGAGCCGCAGGCGGTGTTAAAGAGGCGGTGATGATGGCTAAGGAATATGCTCCCTTTGTTCGTAAGATTGAAGTTGAGGTAGAAAACCTCGATATGCTTAGAGAAGCTTTAGAAGCGGGGGCTGATATTATTATGCTTGATAATATGAGCATTGAAGATATGAAAGAAGCAGTCAGACTCACCGCAGGAAAAGCCGAAACAGAATGTAGCGGTAATGTTACCAAGGAAAATGTTGAAAAACTTATAGATATTGGTGTTGATTATATTTCAAGCGGAGCGCTCACACATTCATCACCAATTCTTGACCTTTCGCTTAAAAATCTTCACGCAATCTGATGGAGGAATGTTAATGAAAGCAGCGGAGCGAAGAAAAGAAATTGTGAACATAATAATGTCTGAAAAACAGGCTGTATCAGGCGGAAAACTATCAGAAATGCTTGGTGTTTCAAGACAGATTATTGTTGGAGATATTTCTGCTTTAAAGGCTGATGGCTATGATATTCTTTCCACGCACAACGGCTATATTATGCAGAAATCGCCTTTGAAGGAGCGAGTATTCAAGGTTTATCATACTACAGAGCAAACAGAGGACGAGCTTTCGCTAATTGTAGATCTGGGTGGTACGGTTGCAAATGTTTATGTATGGCACAAGGTGTATGGAAAAATGACAGCAACACTTAATATATCATCAAGACATCATATAGTACAGTTCCTGGAGGGTGTAAGAACAGGGAAGTCGTCGGAGCTTATGAACATTACCGGAGGCTATCATTATCACACCGTTCGCGCTGATTCAGAAGAGGTTCTCGATACAATCGAAAAAGCGCTCAAGGAACAAAATTATATAGTCCCTGAAATATAAGCTCATAGCTATCCAACAAAAAATATATTGTTAATTTTTGTTTTATAACAGTAATTTAGGGGGGTATGATGAATTTATGAAAAAACACCGTTTTTTGGTATCAACAACACATATTATATTGTTGAGCTTTTTGATAGCGATATTGATAGGCGCATTGTTGCTTTCCCTTCCTATAAGCTCTGCTGATGGAAAACCGACTTCTTTTTTGGATGCGCTTTTTACGGCAACCACCTCCACCTGTGTTACAGGCTTGGTAGTAACGCCTACAGTTTCTTCCTGGAGCGTTTTCGGGCAGGTTGTTATTCTGTTACTGATTCAGATTGGCGGTCTTGGTGTTATTACCATTATGTCGGGATTAATGATACTTCTGCACAAGAAAATGGGTATAGGTGACAGACTGCTCTTGCAAGATGCCTTTAATCTGAATTCGCTTTCGGGACTTGTTCGGTTTGTGAAAAAGGTTGTGACAGGAACGCTTATAATAGAAAGCGTTGGCGCACTGCTTTATATGACGGTTTTTATACCTGAGTTTGGGGCAAAAGGAATATGGATATCGGTGTTTAATTCAGTTTCCGCCTTTTGCAATGCGGGTATTGATATCATTGCCGAAAACAGTCTTTGTGATTATGCGCTTAATCCCATTATCAATATTGTAACCTGCGTTTTGATTATATTAGGCGGTATCGGTTATATTGTTTGGTGGGATGTACTAAGGGTTTTAAAGAAAGCCAAAACAAAAAAGGTAAAATTTTTTAAAGCTCTCACCTTGCACAGTAAAATTGCAATTACAACAACCTTGATTTTGATTTTTGTTGGCACCGTTTTGATTTTTATTTTTGAATATAACAATCCGCAAACCATAAAAGACTATACCCTGTTGCAGAAGGTGGAGGTATCCTTGTTTCAGTCGGTCACAACAAGAACTGCAGGCTTTGCAACGGTGCCTCAGGAAAACCTCACGAATGCTTCATCGGTGGTGTGCTTGCTGTTAATGTTTATCGGCGGTTCGCCCGTAGGTACAGCCGGAGGAGTTAAAACTGTTACCTTTGCCGTGCTTATGGCATCTGCAATCGCTTCTATCCGTAACAAAGAGGATACAGAAGTGTTTGGCAGACGACTCACAAAACAGGCTGTCAGCAAAGCGGTAGCCGTTACCTGTATGTCATTTATTATTATGTTTGCTTCAACGGTTTTGCTTTCCGTAGTGACAGATGCAAACGCATTGGATATAGTTTATGAAACGGTCAGCGCAACGGCTACCGTTGGCCTTACAAGAAATCTTACCGCTTCTCTTAATAGTATCGGTAAACTCATTGTTATCATAACGATGTATCTTGGCAGAGTAGGCCCTATAACGCTTGCCGTTGCATTTAAGCGAAGCAAAGATAATCAGAATATCGTAAGAAACCCCAGCGAAGAAATTATTGTGGGATAAGAAGGGATAAATATTATGAGTATCAATAAAACCTATGCCGTATTAGGTCTTGGCAGATATGGAAAGGCTGTTGCAGAAGAGCTTGCAGCAAACGGCGCAGAAGTATTGGCGGTTGATATTGATCAAAACAATGTCAATAACGCCATCGAAACAATTCCCGTATGCAAATGCGCCGATATTACCGAACCTGAGGCGATTAAAAGACTCGGTATATCTAATGTTGATGTTGTCATCGTTGCTATGGCAAGCAATCTGGAAGCCAGCGTTATGGCTGTAACTCTCTGCAAAGAAGTAGGTGTACCCACTGTTATTGTTAAATGCGGCAACGAAATGCATCAAAAGATTTTAAGTCGTGTGGGCGCCGATAAGGTGATTTTTCCTGAAAAAGAATCGGGAATAAGGCTTGCCCAAAATCTGCTTACCTCAGGCTTTTCGGAAATGATAGAGCTTTCCAACGAAGTGTCTATGGTAGAGATCAATGTAAGAGATGAATGGATTGGTAAAACGCTGATAGATCTTAGCCTTCGTAAAAAATATTCCATTAATGTGGTTGCAATACGAAACGATGACAAAATCAGCACAACGGTGGATCCTGCACTCCCTCTTGAAAAGGGAACACAGCTTATTGTTATTGCTAATACCCTGAAATTGCAAAAATTGAAATAGCGACCAAAGAATATAAAGAATAGAAAGAATAGAAAGAAGGGCGCATACGAGTCGGCTTATCCAAATGCTCCTGATTTAACTAAAGAATATTTAAAAAGCTTGCGTTAATTTATTTGAATTTTTATTTATCGTTTAGTTTTATTTGTTTTTAATTTTTATTTCTTGCGTCTAATATCTAAATCATACACAATATATAGGATTTTGCGAAAAAACAGAAATAAAATTAGGTAATATTGCATAAAAAACAATATATTTTTTCTAACTTCTGGCAAGTTGAAATTTTTTTCTTTTGGTTGTATAATTATCCTATAATAGTATCCTCAAGGGTACTTATTAAATATTTTTTTGGGAGGAGAAACCTAAAAATGAAAAAGACTTTATCAATCCTATTGTCTCTTTTAATGGTACTCAGCACAGTAACCTGCTTGTTTACTATGCCTGTATCAGCTGAAGAGGCAGCAACTGAGGCTCCCGCCGCAGTTGAAACCCTGCCTGTTAATAACTGGATTACTAACAATGGCACAAAAACCATAACACCCGAATCTACCTTTACTGTTTCGGGCGTTACCTTCCCCACCAGCGTAAACTACGGTATAAAAGGTTGGGACATAGCAACAGACCCCGTTAACGGTACTGATGGCGCTCGTTTAACCCAAAATGTGTTACATCAATTTACACTTACCGTAACCGCTTCTGAGGATATTAACGAGGGCGTTAAGCTTTACCCCGTTTTCCATTCAAATGATTCTATGAATCATACCCTTAGTCAGATTGCTGGTGTAAGAAATGATGTTACTACACCCCTTAAAGTAGAAGCTGCTTATAACAGTGTATCTGCAAATGCTACCAGTGATAAAACCGTTTCTACCACTAATGCAGATAATGCAGCAGCTCTTGTTGCAGGTAAAACCTACACCTACACCTACCTTTTTAAGGGCTCAACCAAATGGATTAACCACATCAGAATGTTTGCCGACGGTCTTACCGCAGGTTCTGTTACCTTAAGCGGCGCAAAAATCTTCCCCGCTTCCGAAACCGATGCAGGTAATTTCCTTTTCAAAAATGCTCAGGTTATTCCCTACGCAGTAGAGGAAAACGGCAATGTATTCACCCGTATGTGGGGCTACCAAGCAATTGGTGATACTGCAATTAAGAAGTATGTGATTTCTGCAAGCTTAGGCGGAGATTATTATAACATTAACTTCATAGGCGGCAAAACCTATCAGTTTTCCTTTGATGCCCGCTATACAAGTGAACTCGGCTTCCATGATAGCGATTCTCTAGGTCGTTCCCCCGCATTTGACTTCTATGAGACAGGCGCTTTAGATTACAGCGCCGAATATGATGCAATCAAAGCCGAAGGCGATGAAACTGTATATAAACACGAAAGTGGAGCATCCTTTACCGATAAACAAAGAGAATACAGCGGTCCTAATAACGGTTATTCCTATTTCTATGCAGGCTCTACCTCTTCTACCCGTATCCGTCGTGTTACTGCTTCAAATATAGGAACTATGGCATATTATAATGCTGACGGTGCTTTACTTGCCAACAAAACTCAGGGCTCAGGCTCTCAGCACGGCCGTACCTTTAAAGATTCAGACGGTATTAACACCTCCACCTGGATAAAGGGCGAATACACCCTTAATGCTGTTGGCGCACAGACCCTACAGGAGGCTGCAGCATTAGGCGCAACAAAATCCTCAAGCACCAATGCGAATATGCGTTATACCTATGCTGATAGCGCTTGGACCTTTAATAGTGATAAGACAAACTGGTATGTTCCTGCCACTCAGGATGCTACCGTTGCTTTGGGTATTGAGTTCCTCAATGGCGGTCAGGTTTACGATTTTGATAACTTTGCAATAACAACCGATGTTACTGCTGTTCCCGTTGAGTACAAAAATGCTAACGGCGAAACCGATACCTTGGCAAACACCAAACACACTGCAAACAAATATTATGATGTTTTAGCAGATAAAACTATTGCTACTGTAGACCTTTTTGAAAGTGATACCCTTACCTTTGATGGTTGGTATAACGGCACTGAATTGGTTTCTACCGATACCGAAATCGAAGGCTCTTATGCTGACCTTAAGGCAGTATTCACTTCTAAGAACCTTCTTGCCTATGCAGGTGGTTTTGAAAACTATGCAGCTAACACCAACCTTGAAGCTGCTTATACCGTAGTTAAAGCAGGTACAGAGCCTTATCCCAACTACACAGCAGGCGAGTTCCGTTACTACAATTCTGTTCCCCCCACAGGCGATAAGTGGACCGGTTGGGATACCAATATAAGGTCAACAGGCCTTAAAGATAGTGATAGCG
>SVPL01000047.1 GCA_015065925.1 Oscillospiraceae bacterium | reverse complement strand
TGGTCTGCATCTTTGCAATTTCAGGATAGGTAACTGCAAGACGGCAACCACGGTGACCCATCATGGGGTTGAACTCGTGGAGACCTGTGATGATATTCTTAATATCCTCAACGGTTTTGCCCTGAGCTTTAGCCAAAGCGGCGATGTCAGCCTCTTCGGTAGGAACGAACTCGTGGAGAGGAGGATCAAGGAAACGGATACAAACAGGATTGCCTTCAAGAGCCTCATAAAGCTTCTCAAAGTCGCCCTGCTGATAGGGAAGAATCTTAGCAAGAGCAGCCTCACGGCCTTCAACGGTATCAGAGCAGATCATCTCACGGAAAGCAGCAATTCTTTCTGCCTCGAAGAACATATGCTCGGTACGGCAAAGACCGATACCCTCTGCGCCAAGCTCACGAGCTTTTTTAGCGTCAGCAGGAGTATCTGCATTGGTACGAACCTTAAGAGTTCTGTACTTGTCTGCCCAATCCATAATTCTGCCGAACTCACCTGCGATTTCTGCATCAACGGTGGGGATGATGCCGTCGTAGATGTTACCGGTAGAACCGTCAATAGAAATATAGTCGCCCTCATTGTAGGTTTTGCCTGCAAGAGTGAACTTTTTATTTTCTTCATCCATAATGATTTCGCCGCAACCGGAAACACAGCAAGTACCCATACCACGAGCAACAACGGCTGCGTGAGAGGTCATACCGCCGCGAACGGTGAGGATACCCTGAGATGCCTTCATACCGGTGATATCTTCAGGAGAAGTCTCTAAACGAACAAGAACAACCTTTTCGCCGCGAGCGTTCCAGCTTTCTGCATCTTCAGCGGTGAATACAACCTTACCGCAAGCAGCACCTGGGGATGCGCCAAGACCTTTACCTGCAGGGGTAGCAGCCTTTAATGCAGCGGTGTCAAACTGAGGATGGAGAAGGGTATCAAGGTTACGGGGATCGATCATAGCAACAGCCTGCTTCTCATCAATCATACCCTCGTCAACAAGGTCACAAGCGATTTTTAAAGCAGCCTTAGCGGTTCTCTTACCGTTACGGGTCTGGAGCATATAAAGTTTGCCGTGTTCAACGGTGAACTCCATATCCTGCATATCGCGGTAGTGGTCTTCCAAGGTTGCGCAAACTTCGTTAAACTGTTTGAATGCTTCGGGGAATTTGTCAGCCATTTCAGCAATAGGCATAGGAGTACGAACACCTGCAACAACATCTTCGCCCTGTGCGTTGGTAAGGAACTCACCCATAAGGCCTTTTTCACCGGTAGCAGGGTCACGTGTAAAGGCAACACCTGTACCGCAATCGTCACCCATATTACCGAAAGCCATCATCTGAACATTAACAGCGGTACCCCAAGAATAAGGAATATCGTTGTCACGACGGTAAACATTTGCACGGGGGTTGTCCCAAGAACGGAAAACAGCCTCAACAGCGCCCATTAACTGCTCCTTAGGATCAGAGGGGAAGTCTTTGCCGATTTTCGCTTTGTACTCAGCCTTGAACTGCTCAGCAAGGGTCTTAAGATCGTCAGCGGTTAAGTCAACGTCCTGAGTTACGCCCTTTTCTTCCTTCATTTTGTCGATAAGCTCTTCAAAGTATTTCTTACCAACTTCCATAACAACATCAGAGTACATCTGGATGAAACGACGGTAGCAGTCATAAGCCCAACGGGGGTTACCGGACATAGCAGCCATAGTTTCAACAACTTCCTCATTAAGACCGAGGTTAAGGATGGTATCCATCATACCGGGCATAGATGCTCTAGCGCCTGAACGAACAGAAACGAGAAGGGGATTTTCCTTATCGCCGAACTTTTTGCCGGTGATTTCTTCCATTTTGTCAATGTATTCCATGATTTCGGCTTGGATATCATCATTGATTTTTCTGCCGTCCTCATAGTACTGAGTACAAGCCTCAGTGGTTACGGTAAAGCCTTGGGGAACGGGAAGACCGATTTTGGTCATCTCTGCAAGGTTAGCACCTTTACCGCCGAGAAGCTCACGCATAGAAGCGTCGCCCTCTTTGAAAAGATAAACAAACTTTTTGCTCATTGAGAATTACCTCCTAAATAAATTTACACATTGAGATATACCATTTTTATGGTAGCAATTTATTATACCACTTTTTATTGGAATTTAAAAGACTTTTTTTGGATTTTTTTATTTTTGGGGGAATAGACATAAAAAATGCGAACAAACTAAGTGTTTATTCGCATTTTGTATAATTTTTGCCTATTAATTTTGGCTATTATACTAAGAATTAAGTTTTTCCTCTAATACTTTTTTGATTATGGTGGGGTTTGCCGATTTTCCAAGGGCGCGGCACATCTGTCCCATAAGGAAGCCGAAAACCTTTGCACTTCCCGCTTTAAATTCCTCTACAGCCTTTGGATTTGCGGCTAAAATTTCATCTGCGGCGCTTTCTACTGCCGAGGTGTCGTTGCTCATAAGCATACCGCCCTTTTCGGCAATCTCCATAGGGGTGCCGCCCAAATCAAACATTTCTTTTAAAATATCCTTGGCGGCGCCGCGGGAAACGGTACCTTCATCTGCCATTTTACAAAGCTGTGCAAGGTGACAGGGGGGGATTTTCAGTTCCTCAGCCGAAACAGATGAGTCATTCATTCTGCGAAGAAGCTCAACAATTATCATAGATGCAACCGATTTTGGGTTGTTATAATGCTTAACCGTTTCCTCATAAAAATCTGCTAAGGGCTTATCGGCAATAAGCAAAGAAGCATCGGCGTCATTAAGTCCCATTTCTAAATACCGTTTTTTACGCTCGGTTGGCATTTCGGGCATAGTTTTTGCAATTTTTTCAATTTCCTTATCTGTAATGAGCATTGGGGGAATATCGGGCTCGGGGAAGTAGCGGTAATCGTGGGCTTCCTCTTTAGAGCGAAGCGCGGTGGTAACACCGGTGGCATCGTTCCAATGAAGGGTTTGCTGAATTACCCTTTCGCCCCTCTCTAAAAGGGATTTTTGACGGGAATATTCATACTCTATTGCTCTACCTATAGAGCGCAAGGAATTAAGATTTTTAATTTCGGTGCGGGTGCCGAAAACTGTGCTGCCCTCGGGCATAATTGAGATATTTACATCACATCTCAGGGAGCCCTGCTCCATTTTTGCGTCGCACACTCCTGCATATTTAAGGGCAAGGCAGACGGCGGCGGTAAAGTCCTTTGCTTCCTCGGCTGAACGAATGTCGGGTTCGGTAACAATTTCTATAAGCGGCACACCGCAACGGTTGTAGTCGGCAAGGGATATTTTTCGCTTTTCATCGTGAATAAGCTTACCTGCGTCTTCCTCAATATGAATACGGTTTATTCTTATTTTTTTACTTCCAATATCCACATATCCGCCCTCGCAGATGGGATTAAAAAACTGTGTTATCTGGTATGCCTTTGGCAGGTCGGGGTAAAAGTAATTTTTGCGGTCAAAGGCACTGAAATTGTTGATTTTGCAGTTAAGGGCAAGACCAGCCTTTACGGCAAGCTCGGCGGCACCGCGGTTGAATAGGGGAAGGGTGCCCGGCATACCCGAACAGCGTGGGCAAACTCGGGTGTTTTCCTCACCGCCAAACTCGGCAGAGCAACTGCAAAAAACCTTGGAATTTGTAAGCAACTCGGCGTGAATTTCAAGTCCTATTACGGTTTGGTAATTCATAAGGCAGCCTCCCTTCTTTCAAACTGTATTTCAAAGGCGGTTGCCGCCCGAATTAATGTGGCTTCCGAAAAGGCTTTTCCCATAAGGCTCATACCAATAGGGAGTCCCTTTTTATCATATCCGCAGGGTGTAGAAATGGCGGGCAGACCTGCAATATTTGCCAGAACTGTGCAAATATCTGCCAAATACATATGGGCGGGATTTTTCTCCATACTGCCTATTTTGTATGCGGTAGTAGGGGCGGTGGGAGTTAAAATTAAGTCGCAGGTTTTAAATATTTCATCCAACTGAGCTTTTAGCTTTTTGCGAATTTTAACCGCCTTATTGTAGTAGGCTTCGTAATATCCGCTGGAAAGAGCATAGTTTCCAAGCATTATGCGTCTTTTAACCTCATTGCCAAATCCCTCTCTGCGAGAATTTTTAATAATCTCCTCATAGGTTTTGCCCTTTTCACTACGGTGACCATATTTAATTCCGTCATAGCGGGAAAGGTTACTTGCTGCTTCGGCAGAGGATATAAGATAGTAAGCGGCAACGGCATATTTTAACTCGGGCAGAGAAACTTCCAAAATTTCTGCACCCATATTTTTAAATGTTTCGGTGGCTTTAAATAGGGCGGATTTCACACCACCGCTTATATTATCACCAAAAAATTCCTTTGGCAGAGCGACTTTAAGCCCCTTAACACCCTTGTTGATTTCTTTAAGACAATTTTTAAAGGGTAGGGTGGAGCAGGTGGAGTCAAGGTCATCCTTACCCGCAATGGCGTTTAGCAAAATTCCGCAATCCTCGGCAGTTTTTCCTATTGTACCAATTTGGTCAAAGGAGGATGCAAAGGCAATAAGTCCATAGCGGGATACGGCTCCGTAGGTGGGCTTAAGTCCTGTAATTCCGCAAAATGATGCGGGTTGACGCACCGAACCGCCCGTATCTGAGCCTAGCGAAGCAGTGCACATAGATGCCGAAACCGATGTGGCGGAGCCACCCGACGAACCACCGGGAACCCTTGTTAAATCATATGGATTTTTCACGGCGCCAAAGCAGGAGGTACCCGACGAGCCACCCATTGCAAATTCATCCATATTTGTTTTACCTATAATAACGGCGCCCTGTTTTTTAAGGCGGGAAACGGCGGTGGCATCATAAAAGGGTGTAAAATCCTCAAGCATTTTTGATGCACAGGTTGTTTTAATATCCTTTGTGCAAATATTATCCTTAACCGAAAGGGGAATACCCGTAAGTGGCTTTGCTTTACCGTTTTTAATAAGCTCGTCGGCTTTTTCTGCCGATTTCAAAGCGTATTCTTCGTCAATGGTTATAAAAGCATTTGTTTGCTCATTTAAAATTTTTGCCCGTTCAAGGTAGGCAGAGGTAAGCTCTACCGATGAAAAAATTTTATTTTTAAGACCACGCCCAAGCTGGGGTATAGTGGCGGTTAAAATAAGCTCTTTTAAATCCATAATTACACCACCTTTGGAACAGAAAATGCCTTTTTATCCTTTTCGGATGCATTTTGCAAAATATCTTTTCTGGGGGAGGAGGGCTTTTTTAAATCCTCTCTTATTTTGTCAAGTCCTACCGCGTTGTTTGCGGTAGAAATTTCGGTATCCTCAAAGTCTGAAACGGTATCCATAAGGGTTATTATTTCATCCATTTCAGCAGTGATTTTTTTAAGCTCATTTTCGGTGAACTCTATTTTTGAAAGCTCTGCCAGATGGGTTGCAAGTTTTATATCAAACAAGGCTCATACCTCCGTTTTGTCAGTTAAATAATTTTTATTTTTTGCCGTTATAAGCTTTAAAAATATTTTTAAAAATGCCGTTGACAGTATAATTCCAAGCGCTAAAGATGATGCTAATTGCAATGTGTATATTGCTTTTTCCATAAAATTTTCCAAACCGCCGCTAAACACGGAAGACATTGTATAATAAAGGGAGCTTCCGGGTATAAGAGGGATTAAAGAGGTTGTGATAAATGTGGTTGCAGGTGTTTTGCATAATCTGGCTGAAATTTCTGCATAGGCGGAAATAATTGCGGCAACAATAAAATAACATATTGCTTCATTTGAAATTGCTTTGTTAAAAAGTATAAATAAAAGCCAAGCCAACAATCCGCCAATTGATGCTATGATAAGTTTTTTACCTCGAATATTAAACAAAACGCCAAATCCCAATGAGCCGATAAAGCCTGATACAATTTGCAATATTTCTGTATTATTCATATAACAAATCCACCCCACAGTGTAACTAAAAAATACCCTGCCGAAATTGCCAATGCCATTAAAACGGCTTCAATAAGCCGCAACAAGCCTGCTATACTGTCACCTGTAAATAAATCTCTAAGGGCGTTGGTTAAGCCTATTCCAGGAATTAAAGTCATTATATTCCCAATAATAATATTATCTGCGCTCATAATGATTTTGCATTTCAATAACAAAAATGTTAACAATGTAATTATAACCGTAGAAAGAAATTTGTTAAAAATTTTATTTGAAATAATCATTTCGGGAAAATAGATTGTTATTCTAACAATAGCGCCAATAATCAAAGAAATAACAGATTCTTTGATATTTCCGCCAAAGAACAGCGTGAATGCACCTGCGATTATTGAAAAGCAAATTATTTCTACCCATATAGGAGCTTTTTTAATATTTGAAATCAATTCAAGCTGATTTGTGATTTGAATTTCGGATAAACGTTTGTCACAAATGTTTCTGGAAAGCTCATTTAGCTGATGTAATTTTTCGTAAT
This sequence comes from Oscillospiraceae bacterium, assembly GCA_015065925.1. GTDB lineage: Bacteria > Bacillota > Clostridia > Oscillospirales > Acutalibacteraceae > UMGS1279. The sequence goes on along the minus strand of SVPL01000047.1, from coordinate 17,339 downwards.
CCGTATTGGAGGTGGTTATTCGTCTTGTTTGAGTATATGTTTCACCATTCTTAGTGTGAAAGGTTACAACCATACTGCTGGTTATAATGAAAACATCTACCCTTTCAGCTCCAAGAGCATATCCCATTCGACTTATACTTTCTTCAACGCGGTGTACTTCTGCTCCCGACAAAAGCATTTGCTCACCAATATCTATAATATATCCAAACAAATTTGTCATATCCTTTTTTGATTTTTATAAGCATTATTGATTATACCATAGTTTGTTTTTAGTGGCAATAGGAATATAAAAAAATCCCACACTGGATATTAACTAAAATAAGGGATTACCACATCGAGGGCAAAACATACTATATCACTTCTTTATGATATTCATTGAATGTCATATTTTTGATGTATCGTATTAAGAATTACTGATAACAAAAATTTGAATATCATCATAAAAAAGAGTTGCTCATTTAATGCGAACAACTCTTTAAAATTAACCTTATTTAATTTCATTTCTGCCCTCTAAGGCTCTGGAAAGGGTGATTTCGTCGGCATATTCCAAATCACCGCCAACGGGTATTCCGTAGGCAAGACGGGTTACCTTAATACCCATAGGGCGAATAAGTCGGGAAATGTAGCTGGCGGTAGCCTCACCCTCAACGGTGGGGTTGGTTGCCATAATAATTTCCTTAATTTCGCTATCAGAAAGACGAGCCATAAGCTCTTTGATATGCAAGCTGTCGGGGCCTATTCCATCCATTGGAGAAATAACTCCGTGAAGCACATGGTAAAGTCCGTTGTATTCCCTTGTGCGCTCAAAAGCCATAACATCGCGGGGGTCCTCCACCACACAAATAAAGGATTTATCTCGGTCAGCATCGGTGCAAACGGGACAAAGCTCTAAATCGGTGAGATTTTGACAGCATTTGCAGTAGTGGATTTTTTCCTTTGCCTCTAAAATGGCATCGGCAAAATTTTTGGCTTCGGCATCACTTCGGGATAAAATATGGTAGGCAAGTCTGCCTGCCGTTTTTTTGCCTATTCCGGGTAGGCGTTCAAACTGCTCTACCAATCTTTCAAGGGGGGCTACATGGTAAGCCATAATTAAAACAGACCGGGCATACCGGGGATGTTAAGACCGCCGGTGAGTGCGCCCATTTCCTCCTCGGAGGTTTTTGTAGCGTTGGTAATAGCCTCATTAACCGCAACGGTAATAAGGTCTTCAAGCATTTCGGGTTCGTCGGGATCAATAGCGTCGGGATTGATTTTAAGCTCGGTGATTTCGTGCTTACCGTTAATTGTAACCGAAATCATACCGCCGCCTGATGTAGCGGTGTATTCGCGCTCCTCTAAATCTGCCTGAAGAGCTGCCATATCATCCTGCATTTTTTGAACCTGCTTTAACATATCGCCTCTGCTAGGGCCTTGATTGGGAATTCTTACCTTCATTATTATTACCTACCTTTAGTTAATTTTGATTATTAAGTGATTTTGCAAATTCGGCAAGGGGATCGGGTGTGTTGGAGCTTTGAGCCTTTGCCGTTGGCTTATAGGGGCCTAAATTATAGGATACGCCAAGCACCTGCTCTGCCGCTTTGCGAAGATAATCACGATATTTTGCGTCGGAATTTATCATATCCTTAAACTGTTCCAGCTGGGAATCTATTAAAAGTCTGCCATTTCCGATATAGGCTTTGGAATCGGAAAGAACACCTGCCAAAAGGGGACAGGAAAGCCTTAAAATTTCTAAAATTTCGGGCCATTGAGAAACGGGAACGGGCTCACCCTCTGCTGAAGGAGTAACCACTTTGGGTGTTGATGTATTGGGTGCCGATTCGGTTGGGGGAGCATCAGGCAGCGGAATTTCGTCCTCTTTGGTGGGGGGGTGTTTGCTAATGTTTTCTGATTTTACAGCAGCAGGTGGGGGAGATGAAACAGGCGCTTTGCCCTGAGATAAAGCCGCAACCACCTTTTCAAGCCGTTCTACCTTGGCTTTTAGCGCCGTTATTGTGGAGGCAAGCTCGGGGGAGCAAAGCTTTACTATAACAAGCTCTACATCACTGCGAGAAGCCGAGGTTGTAAGGGAGTCTGCCATTTCCTGAAGCTCTGTTAAGGCATTTATTATGTTGGAAAGGGTGTAAGACTCTGCCATTGCTTCATATTCCGAAAATTCTGCTTCGGAGCATACAATAAGCTCCCTTGCAGATTTTACTGTTTTAATTATCATAAGGTTGCGGTAGCAAGAAATAAGCTCAAAAACAAGCTTTTTCATATCTACCGAATTGCGGTAAAGGGTGTCAACCGTTTTAATCGCGGTGGCGGTGTCGCCCGCATTAATTGCCTTTACAAGAGCAAATATATTTTCATTACCTGCTATTCCGCAAACATCACGAATAACATTTTCATCAATATTCTGTGATGCCGCCGAGCATTGGTCTAAAATCGAAAGGGCGTCACGCATACCGCCATCAGCCAAGGAGGCTACCATCATAGCGGCACCGTCGGTTATGCTAAAGCCTTCCTTTTCAGCAATGTAGTTAATTCTTTTAACTATTATTTCGGGCTCTAAGCGTTTGAAATCAAAGCGCTGACAACGGGAAAGAATTGTAGCGGGGAGCTTATGCACCTCGGTAGTGGCAAGAATGAATACCACATGGGCAGGTGGCTCCTCAAGGGTTTTTAAAAGGGCATTAAAGGCGGCGGTGGAAAGCATATGCACCTCATCTATAATATACACGCGGTATTTAAGGGAGGTGGGTAAAAAGCTTACCTGCTCTTTAAGGTCACGAATATCATTAACACCGTTGTTGGATGCGGCGTCAATTTCGTTAATATCGGTTGTGTTGCCTTCTGAAATGATTTTACAGGCTTCACATTCACCGCAAGGCTCACCATTCACGGGATTTTCACAACATACCGCCTTTGCTAAAATTTTAGCGCAGGTGGTTTTACCTGTTCCCCTTGTGCCCGTAAAAAGGTAGGCGTGAGAGGTTTTGCCCGCCATAAGACTGCCTGTAAGGGTGTTTGTAATATGCTCTTGACCTACTACATCCGCAAATACGGTGGGACGGTATTTTCTATATAACGCTTGATACATTGTTTTAACACCCTTTCTGAAAAGATAAAAAGTCACGCTTTCGGAAGTGCAAACGAACCGATTTACTGCGGCGCATGGACATATCCACTTAATGCTGCTCGGTTCCCCGCCTGACATGATTCATGGCTGCCTATCGCACAGGACCCGCCCGTTTACACGCCCCAAAGCGTGACTTACCATAATATTATAATACAAACCTTTAATAATTACAAGAGGAAAATTTATTTTTTTATTATTCTATACAAAAATCTTATATAAAATTCATTTTTAAAACCTTCAAATTGTATGATTTTTAGAATTTTGTTAAATTTTCCGCAAACTTCTTGATTTTATGGGGATTATAATATATAATGTATAAGGAAAAATTTGAATTTAAAATTTAAATTTCTAAAAGAGCTTTAAAAGGAGTGCTTAATTATGACAACCAACAAAACCGTTCTTGCCTGGATTGACGAGATGAAGGCTCTTGTAAATCCTGACAATGTAGTTTTCATTGACGGCAGCGAAGAACAAACAGAAAAGCTTCGTGCAGAGGCAGTTGCCATCGGCGAGCTTGAAAAACTTAATGAGGAGCTTTTACCCGATTGCTACCTTCACAGAACCAAGGTTAACGATGTTGCTCGTGTAGAGGGTAGAACCTTTATTTGCGCTAAAACAAAGGAAAATGCAGGTCCTACCAATAACTGGATGGATCCCAAAGAAGCATACAAAATGCTTTATGATATTGCTAAAGATAGCTACAAGGGTCGCACTATGTATGTAATTCCCTTCTCTATGGGTCCCATTGGTTCTCCTTTGGCAAAAATCGGTGTTGAGCTTACCGATTCTATTTATGTTGTTCTTAATATGGTTATTATGACTCGCGTATCTAACGAGGTTTGGACCGCTTTGGGCGACAGCAATGACTGGGTTCGCGGTTTACACTGCCGTTGCGATATTGACGAAGAAAAGAGATACATCTGCCAGTTCCCCGAGGATAACACCATTATTTCTGTTAATTCCGGTTACGGCGGAAATGTTCTTTTAGGTAAAAAGTGCTTCGCGCTCCGTATTGCTTCTTACCAAGGCTGGAAAGAGGGCTGGATGGCTGAGCATATGCTTATTCTTGGTATTGAAAATCCTCAGGGTGAGGTTAAGTATGTTGCCGCCGCATTCCCCTCTGCTTGCGGTAAAACCAACCTTGCTATGATGATTCCTCCCAAGTATCTCCGTGATAAGGGCTACAAGGTATGGACAGTTGGTGACGATATTGCTTGGATGAGAATAGGCGAGGACGGCAGACTTTGGGCTATCAACCCCGAAAACGGCTTCTTTGGTGTTGCTCCCGGTACTAATGAGAAGTCTAACTTCAACGCTCTTGCTTCTACCAAGAAGGGCACCATCTTTACCAATGTTGCTCACAATTTAGATAATAACACCGTTTGGTGGGAAGGCTTAGATAAGAATCCTCCCGAAAATGCAATCGAGTGGAAGGGTAACCCCTGGAACGGCAAGACCTCTGAGGAGAAGGGCGCACATCCCAACAGCCGCTTTACTGCTCCCGCTGTTAATTGCCCCTGCATTTCCTCCGAGTTTGAAAGCCAGAGTGGTGTTCCCATTTCTGCTATCATCTTCGGTGGCCGTCGCGCTAAAACTGCTCCCCTTGTATACCAATCCAAGGATTGGGAAAACGGTGTATTCGTAGGTTCTGCAATGGCTTCTGAAACCACCGCCGCCGCTGCAGGTGCAGTTGGTGTTGTTCGCCGCGATCCTATGGCTATGCTTCCCTTCTGTGGTTATCATATGGGTGACTACTTCCGTCATTGGTTAGAGATGGGTAAAAAGCTTGGCGATAAGGCTCCCAAAATCTTTAATGTAAACTGGTTCCGTCTTGATGATGAAGGTCACTTCATCTGGCCCGGTTTCGGTGACAATATGCGTGTTCTTAACTGGATTATCGACCGTTGCGAGGGCAAGGTAGACGCAGTTGAAACTCCTATTGGCTTTGTTCCCAAGGCTGAGGATATTGACCTTACCGACCTTGATTTTGATATTGAAACCTTAAAATCAATTCTTGAGGTTGATAAGGATACCTGGGTTAAGGAAGCCGCTGAGATTGAGGAGCATTACAAGAAGTTTGGTGACAGACTCCCCGAGGAGCTCAAAAATCAACTTAACAACCTTAAAGCAAACCTTAAATAATAGGGTAATCTAATAAAAAATTGTAAAATAATTAAAATTGGGGAAGAAGTGAAAATCTCACTTCTTCCCCGTTTTTTAGCTTTTAATTTGCTATAAAAATTGGGGTTTAACGCGCAAATTGGCGAATTACACCGTAGGGAACGACCTATGTGTCGTTCCGTATAATTACCACATTTTTTAGGAACGGCACGCAGGCCGTTCCCTACAAGTTTGAAAGGCGTTTCGCCTTTCAAACTACAATTTATCGCTTAAAATTTTGCATTTTGAATTCTGCATTTTGCCTTTAAAAACCCCAATTTTTGATGGGCGTTTGTGTTTTTACATACCCTTTAAAATCGTCGGTTATTGCAAAATAATTTATAATATGTTACAATACTATCAGTTTTAAAAATAAGGATATGGTTTTATGGATAGATGCACCGAAATTGAACGCAGTTTAATAAAAAAATTTCGCAAGAGTGTGTGGAATAGGTTTATTGAGGCGGTTCAATCTTACGAGCTTATAAATGAAGGGGATAAAATTGCCGTTTGCATATCGGGTGGCAAGGATTCCTTTATTCTTGCAAAGCTTATGCAGGAGCTTCAAAAACACGGTCACACCGAATTTAAACTTGAATTTATATGTATGGACCCAGGCTACAGTCCCGCAAATCGCAAAAAAATAGAAGAAAACTGTGAACTTATGCAAATCCCCGTAAAAATTTTTGAAAGCGATATTTTTGCCGCCGTAGAAAATATTGAGCAGTCTCCCTGTTACCTTTGCGCTCGTATGCGCAGAGGGCATCTTTATAGCTTTGCAAGGGATTTGGGATGTAATAAAATAGCTCTTGGCCATCATTTTAATGACGCCATTGAAACGGCTTTAATGGGTATGCTTTACAGTGGGCAGTTTCAAACTATGATGCCTAAGCTTCATAGCACAAATTTTAAGGGTATGGAGCTAATTCGTCCCCTTTACTGTGTGCGCGAGGATGATATTAAAGCCTTTGCAAGGTACAATAATCTTGAATTTTTAAACTGCGCTTGTCGTTTTACCGAAAAGCTGGGCGAAGCGGGAGCAATCGACCGAGAAGGTATTTCCAAGCGTTATAAGTGCAAGGAGCTTATAAAGGAGCTTAAAAAAGAGGACGATTTGGTAGATATTAATATTTTCAGAAGTTTTCATAGAGTCAATTTAAGCACCATAATCGGATACCACCAAAAGGGGGAAGAACATTCCTTTTTAGATTGGTATGACGAGGTTTAAAAAAGCAAAATTTTACTTTAATTTTCATTTTAAAATTACTAAAAATAAATTCAGAGGTGATTTTAAAATGAAAAAAACCAATAAAAAAGACGATTTTTTTACTCCATCTTCAAACAGCGTACACGGTCAACCGAAAAATGCTTTTGAACTTATAAATAAATATGGCACCTACAATATTCAGCCTACCAATGATAGCGATAATGAGTTCCCAAAAATAGCACAAGGTTTGCCAAAAAACAATCTCAAAAAGCCGAGGTGATATATGTTGTCAAGCTATAGTGAGCTTATAAAAAACTTTGAAAAAATTCGCAGTTATATGCGTGAATTTTATGTTTACGGGTTTAAAAGCCGTGATGAATACAGCAAAAAAAGCACGCGTTCCTATGATGACGAGCGTCGCAGAATAGAAAGCTGGCTTGGCGATTATATGAGCTTTGTGCAAAGCGCCGACGGTAAAAATGTTTTTATTTCAATAGACAGTCGAAAGACTTCTCACAATCCTTTTTATAAAGCGCTTAAATCCAAAAGCTTTACAGATGGCGATATTACTTTGCATTTTATTTTGTTCGATATTTTGTCATCCCCTGAAATTGCTCTTCCTTTAACCGAAATTCTAAGCAAAATTGATGATTATTTAGCTCATTTTGAAAATCCCAAAACCTTTGATGAATCAACGGTACGAAAAAAACTCAAGGAATATATTGAGCTTGGCATAATTAATACCCAAAAGCAGGGCAAACGGGTAATGTATAAAAGGGCAGAGGATTTTGATTTGGTTGAGATGACAGATGCCCTTAATTTTTATTCAGAGGTTGCGCCCTGCGGTGTCATAGGCTCATTTCTTTTAGATAAGCAGGAAAATAAAGAGAGCCATTTTTGTTTTAAACACCATTACATAACCTCGGCAATTGACAGTGATGTTTTAACGCAGCTTTTTGTTGCAATTCGGCAAAAACGGATAATCACCGTTATGAATTTAAGTCGCAGAGGAGAAAAACCAAGAGAAAACAGAATAATTCCACTTAAAATTTTTATAAGCGCCCAAAACGGACGACAGCATTTAATAGCCTATCACCCCTATTTTGATGTAATAAAAGCCTTTCGTGTGGATTATATTTCAGATGTAAAGCTAATGGAGGTTTCCTCTCGCTTTGACGAGCTTCGAGCTCAGCTTGACCTTATGCAAGGTAAAATGTGGGGGGTAAGCGTAAATACCAATGCTCGCGAGGACGGAAAATTAGAATATGTTACCTTTACCGTAAAGATAAAAGCGGGTGAGGAGTATATTATAAATAGGCTGGAGCGCGAAAAAAGGTGCGGTTATGTTGAAAAAGCAGATGATTTTACCTATCGTTTTTCGGCGGCGGTTTATGATAGCGCCGAAATGCGTCCCTTTATTCGCACCTTTATATCACGGATAACCGATATACATTTTTCAAATCCCAAGGTAGAAAAAATATTTAAAGAGGATTTAAGAAAAATGTATGAAATTTATGGCATAGTGGAGGCGGAGTAATGATTTTTAATGAGCTTTATTCGGCGTATTACAACACAGTTGCCAAAATAATTTCAGCGGTGCTAAGAGGTGATGTTACACAGTCGCAGCTTCAAAATATTGTAAATGAAAACGCATTTGGGGAAAGTATGTTAACTATATTGCCAAATCTTAAATCCGAAAAATGGCAACTTGTAAGGGAGGATTTTTTTACTCCAATTACAAATATTCCTACAATGCCACTCACCCTTATTCAAAAGCAGTGGCTAAAGGCAGTTTTGCTTGACCCGCGTGCTAAATTATTCGGCATAGAGATTGATGACCTTGAAGATGTTGAACCCCTTTTCACCCCCGACGATTATGTGGTTTACGATAAATATTCAGACGGAGACCCCTTTGAGGATGCCGAGTACATTAAAAACTTTAGAATTATATTATCGGCAATAAAAAGTGGTGACGCCCTTAAAATACATATGCAAACCAGGAAGGGAAGAAGCAAACGGATAACTCTTTTGCCACAAAAATTAGAGTATTCCGAAAAGGATGATAAATTCAGGTTAATAGCAATGGGTGACCGACATTTAGAAACAATAAATTTAGGTAGAATTATATCGGTTGAACAGGTTGCTAACCATAATGAATTTAAAGGCGAAGGTGTTACCCTTAAAACCGAAAAGGTAACCTTAAAGGTTACCGACGACCGCAATGCCTTAGAAAGAGCTATGCTGCATTTTGCTCATTTTGAAAAGCAGGCAGAAAGGATAGACGACAGCAGATATTTATTGCATATTATTTACAACAAGGAGGATGAAACCGAGCTTGTTATAAGGGTTTTAAGCTTTGGACCTTTAATCGAGGTTTTAGAGCCCTCTACCTTTAGAAATCTAATAATAGAGCGACTAAAGACACAAATAGAATTATTAAATTAAAGCAACAAACCGTAACAGAAAATTTCCTATCTGTTGCGGTTTGTTGCTTTTGGTTTTAAAAACTAATAACCGCCTTAAATTTGCAATTCTTCCGGACGCTCAACGAGGTTTGTGCGATGAATAAAACTTATTCGTAATTGGATCAAACGCCACGCGTTAAATAACCGCCTTAAATTTGCAATTCTTCCGGACGCGGAACGAGGTTTGTGCGATGAATAAAACTTATTCGTAATTGGATCAAACGCCACGCGTTTGCGCAGCTTTTTTTCCGTGATTTTGTTTAAAAATTTGGTAAAATATGCTTGCAAGAAAACTTCTGGCAAGTGTTTTTGAAAATCACTGCAGTGCACGGGGCTTTGCCTTAGATCAGGACTTAAGACATCCTGAAGTGTATTCTTAAGTATATTCTTGCTCTTTAAACTGCGGGTTCAAATCCCGCCTTATGCTACATAGCATATGCCGAATGGTACGGTAAATTTGTCTAATCAGGAATATTAGAAAAAAGGCAAAGTCCTCGGCTTTGATTTCAGCAAACCCCATAAATCAAAGCAATGCGTTCTTTACCCTGCCCAAAAGCGGATACCGCAATTTTAAAATATATGCCAAAATTTTTATTTCCGCATATATTTTGGGTTGCTTAAGCTTTTGGCCGTAAAGGGGGCATGAGGAATTTGCTAACGCCACTCAACCTAGTCGGAGCATTAAAACTTGTTTCGAGTTCATAAAAGGTTTATATAAAATAAAATTAAATATTGGAGGAAAAGAAAATGAAAAAAGTTATCATTAATCAAAACCAAAAAGGTCTTTTGTTTAAAAACGGTAAATATGAAAAATTGCTAAACGCCGGTAAATATTACATAGGCGGTGGCAAAAGGGTGGAAGTTTTAGAGGAAACCGACCGTATTGCTTCCAAAATGTGCGGTTTGGATATTCTTTTAACTGACCAAACTATTGCTGATAGCGTTACCCTCTTAGAGGTTGCCAACACCGAGCTTGCTCTGCACTTCGTGAACGATCAGTTTGAAGGGGTGTTAAGGCGGGGAAGATACGCCTTTTGGAACTCGGCGGGCGAACACACCTTTCAAAAGGTGGATATTACCAATCCCGAGGTTTCGGCAGATATTCCCGAATATGTTTTTGAAAAAATCCCTGCCCTTTATTACCAAAAGGTGGAGGTAGAATACTACCAAAAAGCCCTGCTTTACATTAACAACAATTTAATAAAGGTCTTAGACGCGGGTACATATTATTATTGGAGAGGTGCCGCATCTGTTAAGGTTAGTTATGTTGATACAAGACTAACCCAAATGGATATTACAGGTCAGGAAATACTGACTTTGGATAAGGTTCCACTTCGTATAAATTTTGTCTGTAACTACCGCGTTACCGATTGCGAAAAGCTATTAACTGAAATCGACGACTTTGCCGAGCAAATGTATGTTACCGCCCAACTTGCTCTTAGGGAGTATGTTGGAAAATATAAGCTGGACGAAATCTTAGAGGGAAAACAGCAGATGTGCGAATTTGTGCTTTCTGTTTTGAAATCTAAGGAAAAAGAGCTTTTTGTTGAGGTTAAAAACGCGGGCATAAAGGATATTATCCTGCCGGGTGAAATACGCGAAATAATGAAAACCGTTTTAATGGCAGAAAAAAAGGCTCAGGCAAATGTTATTACCCGCCGCGAAGAGGTTGCATCCACCCGTTCATTGCTTAACACCGCAAAGCTTATGGATGAAAACAAAACCCTTTATAAGCTTAAAGAGCTTGAGTATATCGAGCGTATTTGCGAAAATATTAATAATCTTAACCTGAACGGCAACACCGATATCTTAACCCAATTAACTAATGTGTTAAGGGGATCTTAAAAGGTTCCCCAAAAAGGAGGAATTTTTATGATAGAAATTGTAGGCAAGTATAACACCGCCTATTGCTATACCGATATTATTGATCCATCTGCATATTCGCAGATTTTGCTCACCTGTAATTATGAGGAATTTAAAAATTCAAAAATCCGTATTATGCCCGATGTCCATGCAGGTAAAGGCTGTACAATCGGCACCACAATGACCATAACAGATAAGGTCGTGCCTAATATGGTGGGAGTGGATATAGGATGCGGAATGTACACTGTGAATTTAGGCAAGGTGGATATTGATTTAAAAGAGTTCGACGAAATTGCACACACAATTCCCACAGGTCGTGATGTGTGGGAGGGAAGGGTGGAAAAATTCGATTTAACCGAACTAAAGTGCTACCGAAACCTTAAGGATTCGGGTAGGTTAATGCGAAGCCTTGGTACCCTTGGCGGAGGCAATCACTTTATTGAAATTGATGAGTCTGACGACGGTGAAAAATACCTTATAATCCATTCGGGAAGCCGAAATTTAGGTACTCAGGTTGCAAGGCATTACCAAAAAATCGCCGTTGATTTAAACAAAGGTATGGAGGAGTTTTTTAAAAAGAAGGAGGAAATTATAACCACCTATAAGGCGCAAAAACGCAAAAGGGAAATTGAACCCGCCCTTAAAAAATTAGAACAGGAGTGGCGGCGCAAACCACTCTCAATGCCTGAAGACCTTTGCTATCTTTATGGTGAATATATGGAGGATTATCTTCACGATATTAACATATGTCAGCAATTTGCTACCCGAAATCGCGAAAAAATGGCGGAAATTTTGCTTGAAAAAGCAGGCCTTACGGCTAAATCAGCCTTCCATACCATACATAATTACATTGATGTGAAGGAAATGATTTTGCGTAAGGGCTCGGTTTCGGCAAAGGATGGGGAGCTGTTGCTTATTCCCATAAATATGCGCGACGGAAGCCTTATTTGTAGGGGTAAGGGCAATGTAGAGTGGAATTTCTCGGCGCCCCACGGGGCGGGTAGACTTGTTTCGCGAAGTACCGCTAAGGAACAGCTTACTATGGCAGAGTATGAGAAGCAAATGCAGGGCATTTACACCACCTGTGTTAATACCTCTACTCTTGATGAATCCCCAATGGCTTATAAAAATATGGAGGATATTGTAAGTAATATTGGGCCTACCGCCGAAATAATTTCTCATATTAAACCTATTTATAATTTTAAAGCAGCCGAGGGTTAATACCCCCGACTGCTTTATAACTTTATTTAAATAAGCAAAAGTTTTAAAATAGTTAAACCTTATATTTTTCTGCTTCCAAAATTAAGCACTCTAATGATAATGGGACTTAAAATCACATTGGAGGCTAATTCAACCAAGAAATTGCCACCAACTAAGCCTAAAAACATATATGCCGCAACGTTGTTAAAGCCCGAGGCTACACCCCATTCGGTTATGGCTTCAAGGAAAAATACAAGGCAACCCAATAGGAATATTCCCGTGTTAACAATAGGGCAGATAATAGCCGCTGCCATAACAGCAACATAGCGGTTGAATTTTTCTAAAACCTTGTAAATGGCACCTGATACAGCGCCGCAGGCAATACCCTTTGCAAGTACGGTAATTATGGTACCCATAGGATCTATTTGCATAAAGGCGGTTGCATCACCGTTAAAAAGCACTACTGCACCGAATACAAATCCCAGCCAAGCACCAATTCCTATTCCGCAGGTGGCGGCTCCAATTACAATTGGAATAAGCACCAATGAAATTTGGAAAGGCCCAAAACGGATAAATGTACCCATAAACTGCAAAATAATTACAAGTGCAGTAAGTACCGCGCCCAAAACCAAGGTTTGGGTTTTGTTTTGTTTTTTTGTTGTTGACATAATAAAATTCCTCCTGATACTGTTCCTTTTGGATACAGTTCTTTTTATTATATAATCGCCTTTAAGCGTTTATATATTCTTGTAATAGATTTTTATAAGTCCGTCTAAAAGCAGGTTGTCATCCAACTGCATTTTTGTGTTACAATGTGGGATTATTTGTGATGCTCTGCCACCCGTTGCAACAACGGTGCAGGTTTCACCAAGTTCGTTTTCAATTCGGCTAACCATACCGTCTATCATAGCGGCGGTGCCAAGCACAAGACCTGATTGCATACACTCAACCGTATTTTTACCAATGGTGTTTTTAGGTGCCTCAATGGGAATTGCCGAAAGCAGGGCGGTGTTTTGGGTTAAAGCGTTCATAGTAAGACCAATACCCGCCGCTATAACACCACCTATAAGAGCGCTGTTTTTATCTAAAACGCTAAGGGTGGTGGCAGTACCCATATCAATAATAATGCAGGGCATAGGGTATTTATCTATCGCTCCTGCCGCACCCGCCGCAAGGTCGGCACCAAGCTGAGCAGGATTATCAATTTTAATGTTTACTCCCGTTTTTACACCGGGACCCAAAACAATGGGTTCAACATCGGTAAGTTTTTTAACCGCGTTTGCAATGGCAGTACCAACCGATGGCACAACCGATGCAATCACAGAGCCTTCGGTGTCGGTTGCCGAAAAACCGGCTAATCGCATAAGGTCGTAAAGCTCTACCGCGTATTGGTCAGCGGTGCGTCTTGAATCGGTAGCAAGACGGGAAATAAACTTAATTTCCCCCTCGGAATATCCGCCAAGAGTAATATTTGTATTGCCTATATCAATGGCTAAAATCATAGTAATCCCTCATTTTGAGTTGATTCTTTTCTTTATTTTATCACAAACGCTCAAAAAATGCAAGTGGATAAAATGCATGTAAACAAGAACGCTTGACAAATGAAAAAGATGTGGTATAATATAAATGAAATAAGGCAGACCGAATAGACGGTTTTGCCCTCAAAGATAATTGATTAAGAAATAATCGCCTAACTTTTGCGGAGCAGGGCGGTTATTTCTTTTTTATGACCGTTATTACAAGGGTTATAATTGAAATTATAACCAAACTAAACTGAAATAAATCCTGATTAGTTATGTACATAGGGCATCACCCCCGTCTCCGAGGGCAAGAATAAACCGCCTACCGTTATAGCCTACCTTATTCCATTATTTATTTTATCACTAATGCTCAAAAATTGCAAGTGGATAAAATATTGTGTGTTTCAAATAGCCTTTTCTATGGCGCGTTTTAGCTTGTCAATTATTCTCTTTTCAAGGCGGGATATGTATGACTGTGAAATACCAAGGCAATCGGCGATCTGCTTTTGTGTGTATTCCTCATAACCGAACATTCCAAACCGCATTTCCATTATCTGCCTTTCTCTGGGGGGAAGTGTTGCCACAAGATTTTTTAAAATATCGTGCTCGTTTTGAGTTTCAATCCCACGGGATATTTCATCCCCCTCGGTACCCAATATGTCAGAGAGTAAAAGCTCATTGCCATCCCAATCCACATTAAGGGGTTCATCTAAGGAAACCTCTGCCTTTAAATTGCTTGTTTTTCTAAGATACATTAAAATCTCATTTTCAATACAGCGGGAAGCGTAGGTGGCAAGCTTTATGCTCTTTTCGGGACGAAATGTGCTAACCGCCTTTATGAGCCCAATGGTGCCTATGGATATTAAATCCTCTAAACCTGCCCCCGCCGCATCGAATTTTTTGGCAATATACACCACAAGGCGCAGATTATGTGTAATTAGCTGACTTTTTACCTCCTCGGGAGCTTCATCAATTCTGCTTAGAAGTTCATCCTCCTCGTTTGCAGTGAAGGGAGGGGGCAGTATATCGGGCCCGTTTATGTAGTGGCTTTTGGATATGCCTTTCAATTTATATATAATCTTTCTTGCATAATTTTTAGCGAAAATAATTAATTTCATAAGTGATTATCCTTTCAAAATTTGTTTGTAATGCTATCTTGCAAGTGTTACAGGGCTAACTATACCCTTGTAGTCTTCACCTAAGGCTACCTCGCTTACCCCTAAAAGCACAGAGCCGATTTCGGTGGATTTTTCATCCTCTAAAAGCTCAACCTTGTCGGGTGAAAAGGCGGGTAAAAGTCCGTTCCCCCCCACCACCGAATAGGGAATAAGCCTAAATCCGTTGGGTGGATTTGATGATATATCTGTTGCTGTGGGTAGGTTTTGACAAAGCTTAAGGGCTAGCTTTTTTTCAATAATTATTACATCCTTATTACTTAGGGCGTCGGTCAGGGAGTGACCTGTATCCACCAAGGCGGTAAGGTCTACCGATTTTTTGTTGTAGGTGATTTTAAGTCTGCACCGTTTACCTGCGTAGGCTTGCTTGGCAACAAAAAATCGCACCAGTGACAGCACTCCGTAACTCACCAAGGTGGCGATTATTAAAACCGCGGGGGATATATCCACATAAACTATTCCGTTGTTTATGGCGAGGCGATTTGGCTTCCAAATCGCCCAAATTCCCATCATAGCGCCTGCATATAAAAAGGATACGGCGAAAAATACCGCAACCCGTCTGATAAGGCTTTTTATACTGCTAAATCCAAATGCCAAAAGCACAATCAACGCCGAAATAACAAGTCTGAATACCGTTTCTGTGATCATTCCCGTGGGGGGTAAAAATATGTAAAGAGAAAAAGCCGCCCCCACAAATGCCGCAAAAATCTGCCTTCCAAAAGAAAATTTTTCCTTACAAATACGGCAGGTGAACTTTAAGATAAAAAAATTTACAAATAGGTTAAGTGTAATAAGTACATCTGCATAAACTACCAATATTTCACCCCCCGATTTAATGTGTCAATTCAATTATAATATTAAGTTATTGAAAAAATGGTCGAAAACGGGCGGTGTTAAAAATTTTCTTGTTACTTGAAATAATCTGTATTTTGTGGTATTCTTTTATTGTGAAATATTGTGAAAAAATCTTTTGCGGGGATAAAAAATGAAAAAGAATGATGATATTATTTTAGAAATAACAACTCTGTCGGGGCAGGGTGTTGGAATAGGCAGATATGACGGTATGGCGGTGTTTGTGGACTCTACCGCCGTGGGTGATACCGTAAAGGCGCACATTATTAAGGTTAAAAAGAGCTACGCTGTGGGTAAATTAACCGAGATTATAACTCCCTCAAAAAGCCGTAAAGAGGTGGAATGTGAAGCCTTTTTACGCTGTGGCGGATGCTCATTCCGTCATATAAAATATGAAGATGAGCTTGAGATTAAAAGGCAGGGCGTTTTTGACGCTATGAAGCGAATCGGTTCGGTGGATTTGGAGCCCTTGGAGATTGTTCCGTCGCCTACTATTTCGGCATACCGAAATAAAGCTCAGTACCCCATAGGTATGGACGAAAAGGGTATTTTCTACGGATTTTACGCCAAACATTCCCATAGAGTAATAAAAAGCGAAGGGTGTTTGCTTCAGCCACTTATTTTTGAAAAGGCAATGAAGCTTATAAAGTCTTGGGCAGATAAAAACTCCCTTACCGCTTATGACGAAACTGTCAAAACAGGTCTTTTGCGACACATTTTACTCCGTTACGGCGAAAAAACGGGTGAGCTTATGTTGGTTGTCGTAATAAACGCCAATTCCTTACCCTTTGCCGAGGATTTAACCCAAATTTTAAAGGCGGATTTAGACGAAAACCTTGCAAGTTTGCAGTACAACATAAATAGGGAAGATACCAATGTTATTTTAGGCGAAAAAACGGTGCCGATTTACGGAAAAACCTATATAACCGACGAAATTTGCGGAGTTAAGGTGAAAATTTCTGCCGCATCATTTTATCAGGTTAACCGTGCCGCCGCCGAGGTTTTATACAAAAAAGCCGCCGCTTATATTGAAAGCGACGACAAAATTATTATGGACTTGTTTTGTGGTATAGGCACCATAGGATTAAGTGTGTTAAACCTATGCGGTAGGGAGCAAAGGCAATTAATAGGTGTGGAAATTGTACCATCTGCCATAGAAAATGCAAAGCAAAACGCTATTGACGGAGGCTTTGAAAACACCGAGTTTATTTTGGGCGATGCAACCAAAGCGGCAGAGCAGTTAAGAAGCAGAAATATCACCCCCGATGTAGTTATAGTGGACCCCCCGCGCAAGGGCTGTGACGAAAAACTGCTTAAAATAATTGCTGAGAATTTTGCACCCAAAAAACTTATATATATTTCCTGTGACCCCGCAACACTAGCAAGAGATAGCAAAATTTTAAGCGAAAATGGATATAAACTGCAAGAATATTCGCCTGTTGACCTCTTTCCTTCTACTGCTCATATAGAAACAGTAGCGTTGTTTCATCGGCAAAAGGATTAGGGATGTTGGGTTAAAAAAGGCTTTCCCCGTCCGGGGACGGCCTCCTACCCCACAATTTATCGAGCGGAATAATTATAAACAAAAATTTGCAACAAAAAAATGCTATGGGGAAATTTCCTCATAGCATTTTTAACTGTTCGAGTAAATTGGAATTTATCTGTTTGATATTTATCAGTATTCCGATTTAGGTTTAGCATTTTTCATTCTGCATAAAGACCAATTAAGCGTGGAAGATTTAATTCTATCGGCAATGTCCCACAAGTTATCTA
>SVPL01000046.1 GCA_015065925.1 Oscillospiraceae bacterium | reverse complement strand
TTCATGGTTTCTAGTCAATTCCATTTTAACGGATTTTTGCCAAATATGCTCTACTTTTTTTATTTTATTTTTAATTTTTCTTCGTAGGCTCTACTTGGTTACCCCAACATTTATTATAGAGCCTTATAATATAAATTTTCCCCCAATATCGGATTGGGGGATTTTTATTTATATAAATTTATTGAATTATGCGAATGAAACACCTAATGGTCCAACACCATATTTTCCTTTTGCGACTATTTTAACCACAACATCTTGAGAAGATTTTAAAAATTCCGAATGACAAAATCTGACAACCTTATCTGATGGTGCTTCACCACTTTCATCACTTAAAATAAGTTCATTGTTTATATAGATATCAGCAACTGAATTACCGGGAGTTTTCTGAATGAATATACTAACGTTATTAACATTTTTCACAGCAAAGACAATTGTTCCGCCTTTTTCATCGCAGCTCCAACCCATAATTCTGTCGCCTTTATCAGCATGTAAATTATCAATTTCAAAATTTTCTAAAAGTGCAGGAGTGTATTTATCAGCCTTTAAGAAATTAGCGTTCATAAAGGCATCATTACCAAAAACGAAATCATTTGGAACTGAATAATTTTCGGTATCAATATTATCTAAATTTTCAAGAACACTGTTCAAATAGTTAGTTATGCAACTTGCAGACATTAAATGACCATTATCATTTGGATGAACGGTATCTGCAGCAACATCGCTCCAAGCAATTACGCCTGAATCAATATACTCCCAAAGGGCTCCAAAATAATCAATAGCAGGAATATCATAATGCTTAATTGTAGGTAGATGCAAGCTCAATGCATTTTCATTGCGCTTATGCTCTTTTGAAACAGAACCAAACACAACAGATAATACCGCAGGATTAGTTTTATGCATTAAAATGCGACGAATAAGGTTTTCATAAGGCATTTTGAATTTTTCATCATTAGCAGTATCGTTTGCCTCGAAATCTACAGTAACAAAATCGGGATCATAACTTAAAACCTGCTCAGCTACGCGGTGAACACCAATAATTGAAGGGGTCGCACTAATACCTGCATTTTGAAAATTAACCGTTATATTGGGGAATTTTTCTTTAAACCAATTACTTATACGAGTTGCGTATCTGTTTTCTTCACATGTTGCCCACGCACCCGAAGTTATAGAACCACCAAGCGTAACAATTGTTATATCTTCACCATTTTGGGCTTTTTTTAATACCTTTGCTATTCTTGCTTGGTTACCATTATTTAAAATCGCACTTTCTAAAAATGGTAAATATTCACCTTGCAGTAAAGCTTGTTTTATATCGTTATTCATTTTATTTACCTCCCGAAAGATTGTTTATTAAATGATAACACATATATTATTAAAAAACAATACACAAAACGAGCATATTATATTAAAAAATTAGCCTATTATATTAAAAAACGAACCTATCATAATTAGGCTCGTTTTTTTAAATTTAATTACTCAGCATAAGTTACACCGATAGGTGCAAGTCCCAGTGCGCCGGTTGCTTCAATTTTAACGGTTATATCTTGTGCTTCATCAAACACTTTATTGTATTTAATCCAAATAAAACCATTTGTTGCAGTGCTTGAGCAATCAGTGTTAGTTACAACCTTCTCGCCATTAATGTAGATATCGGCGGAGCCGTTTCCAGCTTTATTCTGTAAGAATACAGAAACAGAAGTAGTATTTTCAGCAGTAAAGGTTATTGTACCTCCGTTTGTACAGAGATAACCATCAATTTTGCTACCATGAACCTTACCTTCAGTAAAGTTTGTGTTGGCGGTAGGCTCGGCGTTTAAGAAGGTAGCATTTTGATAAGTATCATTGAAGAAATAATCATCAGGAATGGCAGGTGCATCTGTGTCGATTTTTTGAACATCTTCAAGTACATCAGCCAAATATGCATTAATTGCAGAAGCTGCCATTAAATGTCCGTTATCATTTGGATGAATATAATCACCGGCAACATCAGTCCAATCAATAATGTCTGCATCTAAATATCTCCAAAGAGCGCCGAAGTAATCAATTGTAGGAATATCATAATATAAGAGTGTAGGTAAATGCTCCTTCATAGAGTTACTATCGCGAAGGTTTTTGCCTTCACCGTTGTTAGCATCATAAGCGGCTACAGGACCAAACACAACCGAAAGAACAGCAGCATCAGCTTCTAACAATCTGCGAATTACAGCCTCATATGAGTCCTCATAGATTTTATCACCGGGTTGATCGTTTGTAGTAAAGTCAACAATAACGAAATCGGGATTATGAGCTAAAACATCTTCAGCCATTCTATGAACACCAACCAAAGAGGTGGTAGAACCAATACCTGCATTTACATAGTTAACAGTGATGTTTGGGAACTGATTGCTAAACCACTGAGCAACTCTTTGACCATACTGATTTTCAGTCGAAGTAGCCCTAGAACCTTCGGTAATAGAACCACCAAAACCAACAATTGTTATATCTTCACCGCGCTGAGCCTTTTTAAACACATTGGCAATTCTAGATTTATTTCCTTGATTTATAACCGTACTCTTGTTATAATACTCGCTTTGTCCTGCTAATAATGAAGCTTTAAGGGAAGAATTGTTTAAATCTTCTTCGGGTAAATCATCTACACCGTAACCCACTTGCTCTTCAACATCCCATCCTGCAAGATATTTAGCTAACAAAGTAACATCGGCAAGATTGATTGCGCTTGAACCGTTAACATCAGCAACTAATTTATTTATATCAACATCCCACTCAGCAACATATTGAGCAAGAACGACTAAATCGTTAAGATTAACGGCAGAATCATCATCTATATCAGGTGTATATTCAGAAGCGGCTACACATTTTGCAACAAGATTTCTGTTAGATGTAATATTAAATTTAAATGTAGACTCGTTGCTTATTTTAACACCGTCTTCATACCAACCTTCAAAAATATAACCGCCTGTATAAGGTGTAGCGGCTACCCAAACCTCGGTTTCGTAAGAAACGCCCACGTTATGAGATGCATAAGCATAACAATTGTCACCTGAAACAGAAATCTTGTAGGTAGCAACTGCCTGTTGGTCATCAGGTTTGTGAATGGTAAATTCATCAATATACATAATATCGTTACCCGAGCCGATTTCTGCATCAAAGGCAACAAACATTCTTAAATCGGTATTATCTCCGGTATAGAACACAAACTCTGTTTTATTCCACTGACCACCAATAAAACTAATGTTTTTACCAACATAATCTCCGCCCAAATTCTGAGAATTTTTTGCAGTATCAATATCATTTACGTCAGTTGTGGTAACAACAGAACCCAAATATCCGTCTTTAGCTGTTGCGGTATCGGTAATTACAGACTTGGGAAGCATCCAATAATAAGAAACTACATAGTATGTATTTTCTTCAAGATTTGTAAGATTAGCATAGACATCTTTTTGATATTGGATTTTAAGTGCTAAGGATTTTTCACCCGACTTAGCATAATCTTTTGTTGCGTGCACGCTTCTCCAAGTATCTGTGCCAACCATACCCCAAGAAGAACCAATCTGATTTTGGCTAAGGGTAGCAAGTTCAAAACCGCCATTGGGAAGGGGTGCAATATTGTTATCGATGAACTTTGCAACATAGGTGTTTGTGTCAGTCAACTCAAGGGTAATGGTTGCATCAGTAGAATAAAGAGAGGCGTTTGCTTCGTTATACCAACCTAAAAATTCGTTACCATAGTAAGGAACGGCAGTATAAGAATTGTCGCCAATATTTTTAATGTAACCTGCGTCTGTTCCCTCCTCTACCGAAACGCTGTATTTCGGTACATAGGGATCATCATTGCCAAAAAAATCTCCCATATTAACATTTACATCTTCATCTAAAGCATAAACATTAACACAGAAAAGTGTGCTGAAAATCAAAGTGAAAATCAGCAAAAAGCTTAAAAACTTTTTCATAAATTTACCTCCTGAAAATTTAACGGTATAAAGTATAGCAAAACTATACATAAACCTAATTTAATTATAAACTTTAAACACACCATTTTCATACAGTATTTTATTAAGAATATACCGTATTTTTCGAATACCTAAAAATAAAGTAAAAAAATAAGCCTGTCGAATTAACAACAGGCTCATAGTTTTTTTAAAGTTTATTCAGCATATGTTACGCCAATAGGACCAAATCCAAAGGCGCCATTACAAGTAACAGTTATTATAACATTGGTTGGCTCATTAAAGAATTCTTGATGGGCAATCCATATATAACCAGTAGACTCTGCATTACAGTTTGCACCGCTAACAACAGTTTTACCATTAATAGCGATGTTGCCGGTAGAATTTCCGGTTTTATACTGTAGATAAAGCGTTAAGCTAGTAACACCCTCAACTTCAAATGTAATATTGCCACCATCAGCACTTGAACAAACCCAACCTTTTTTGAGTTTACTGCCGTGAACATTAGCAACAGTAAAGTTAGTGTTAGAGGTAGGAGTTATATCATTACCGCCGAGGAAGGTTGCTGTTTCAAAAACATCGCTACCAAAGAAATAATCACTGGGAAGTGCAGGAACTGCAGTATCTATATTATCAAGATCATCAAGAACAGTTGATAGATAGTAATTTATAGCAGAAGCAGCCATTAAATGACCGGTATTACTTGGGTGAATATAGTCGCCTGCAACATCAGTCCAATTAATTACACCCGCATTAATATATCTCCAAAGACTACCAAAATAATCAATGGCAGGAATATCATAATAAAGCATTGAGGGTAAATGTGCACTTAAGGAATTATTAGCTCGAACATTGGAGCCTTCAGCATTTTCGGCGCTATAATTAGAAACAGGGCCAAAAACAACAGACAAAACTGCAATGTCATTTTCTAAAAGTCTACGAATAACAGTTTCATATGGAAGTCTATAACGGATATCCCCTGCACTATCATTAGTGGTAAAATCAACCAAAACAAAATCAGGGTTATGTGCCAACACATCATCTTCTATTCTGTGTATGCCAACCAAAGAAGGAGTAGAACCAATACCGGAATTAATATAATTTACATTTACATTAAATGTATCTCTAAACCACTGAGCGACTATGGAACCATATTGCTTATCAACCGATGTAGACTTTGCGCCTTCGGTAATTGAACCGCCAAAACCAACAATGGTGATATCTTCACCGCGTTGAGCCTTTTTAAATACATTAGCAATTCTAGCCTTATTGCCCTCGTTTATAACGGTGCTTTTATTATAATACTCACTTTCACCCGCTGTAAGAGTTTGTACAAGTGTATCATCGGTTAAATCTTCATAAGGCAAAGCGGTAATATCAGAAGCCATTTGATTTTCAACATCCCATCCTGCAAGATACTGTGCTAACAAAGTAACATCGTTAAGGTCAATAATACCTGAGCCATCAACATCAGCTGCTAATTCGTTTACTGTAACTCCCCACTCAGCAATATATTGAGCAAGAACAACTAAATCATTAAGGTTAACAAAGCCGTCGTTATCAACATCAGGAACATACTCATCAACATCAGGAATACACTTCGCAACTAAATTTCTGTTTGCAGAAATGTTGAATTTATAAATCTGTTCATCGGACACTTTGATGCCATCTTCATACCAACCGTCAAACACATAACCACCAAAGGGTGTTGCGGCAACCCACACCTCTGTATTATAAGAAACAGAAGCAGTGTGGGAAGCATAAGCATATCCGTTTTCGGCTGAAACATTAATTTTATATGTTGCAACTGCCTGTTGATCGGGAGCTTTATAAACGGTAAGTTCATCAATGAATAAATTATCATTACCGGTATTTTGCTCAGAATCATACGACATAAATAGTCTTAAAGACTCATAATCTGCCGAATTGAACACATATTCAACCTTGTTCCATTGACCGCCTGTATATGCAATATTCTTAGTACCTGTATAATCACCACCAATACCCTCGGTTTTAGCAACAGCGATTACTGAACTGGCCGAAGTACCGATTGCAGAACCATAATAGCCATCGCCCGCGGTGGAAGTATCGGTAATTACAGACTTAGGTAGCATCCAATAATACGAAACAACATAATATGTATTTGCTTCAAGACCTGTAATTTCGGTATAAATATCACGCTGATAACGAGAATTAAACATTAAAGATTTATTACCCGATTTAGCATATTTATTTGTAACCTTAACACTTCTCCAAACTCCTTTTGCAGGATCGTGGTTCCAGTTAACACCAATAAGATTAGTGTCATTAACAGTTCCAAGCTCGTAGCCTGCCGAAGGTGAAGCTAAAATATTGTTATCGTTAAATTTAGCAACAAACTCGCCCTTACCGAGAGTTACCGTTTCTTCGGTTGAAACAAGAGAGTCATCAGCCTTGGCATACCAACCGATAAACTCATTACCAGCATAAGGAACAGCGGTATGAACATCGCCATCACTAACTATGTAACCGGCATCCTTGCCGTCTTCAACCTTTACGGTTGCCAATGAAGGAAGAACAGGATCCTCATTATCCTCAAGGAAACCGTCCATATCCATATCAACATCTTGATTTAATGCCAAGGTGTTGAGCGAAACACTGCTGAAAATCAAAGTGAAAATCAGCAAAAAACTTAAAAATCTTTTCATAAATACACTCCTCTTTTATTTATTAATTTCAGTATATCAAAATCATTTTATTTTTTCAAGTATTTTTCAACTGAATATAAAACAATTGTTAACTACATATAAAACAATTGCAAAAAACAAATACTTTATATAATTCAGTTAAGTATTTACTTTAACAAAAAATCAAATTCTTATTAACTCAACAAGATGTGCAATAGAAGGTATATTCTCGCCTTGCTGAGCCGTAGTTGCAGAAAGCAAGGCGCCCGTAGCACAAAATAAGACTTTTTTATACTCCCCCGCTTTAAGCTTGTTCAAAATATGAGTACAAAGCACCGATGCTGAACAACCACAGCCTGAACCACCTGCACCAACTTTTTGTTTAACTCTATCATATATCAACAAACCGCAATCTAAATGATTACTTCTTAAATCAACCTTTTCTTTAAGACAAAGCTCATATAACAATTCACTGCCCACTTGCCCTAAATCCCCTGTAAAAATCTTATCATAATCCAGCGGAGCTGATTCTGTTTCTTTTAAAAACCTTAATATAGTATCTGCTGCAGCAGGTGCCATTGCCGCACCCATATTATTAGCATCAGCTATACCATAGTCAACCGTTTTCCCTAAAAATGCGCTCTTTACATATATTTCGCTAGGCTTATTTGAAACAATCACCGCACCAGACGCGCACGCCGTTCTTTGGGCTGTTGGTGGTCTTTGTCCCGCATACTCAAGTGGAAACCTGAACTGTCTTTCTGCCGAACAAAAATGAGAGGATGTTACTGCGGCGGCACTATTTACAAAACCGCCATCAACAAAAGCACTAGCCATAATAAGTGATAACGCCATTGTAGAACAAGCGCCGTAAACACCTGCAAATGGTATATTGTATTCCATAATACCAAAGGTGCTTCCTACACATTGATTAAGCAAATCTCCCGCAAAAACAACGCCAATATCTTCATTTGATTTTCCGGATTTTTTTAATGCAATACCCAAAGCAGTTTTTTGAAGCCTACTTTCTGCCTGCTCCCAACACTCCTCGCCCGCAGTTGGATCGTTAACAATATAATCAAACTCTCCGCCTAAAGGCCCTTGCTTTTCATATTCACTACCAACGGCAGCATATCCTATAATATAAGGCTTATTATTAAAATTTATAATTTTATTTTCTTTATTTTTCATAATACCGCACTCCCTTTTTCATATTTTTTGTTATGGTATTATTTTTATTCTGATTATTTTATGATTGTGTATTTTTTGTTTTAGAAGATTATGCTATGAAGGAAAGTTTTAGCATTGTGTATTTACAAAACAAAAATAACGCTATATTAGAAAACTTTATAGAATCAGCCAAAAATATCTTTAATTGCGATGCTCCACTTAAAATATTAAAATAAATATTTATAAAAAAGGTTGATTTTTTTACCAATTAATTATAAAATAAAAGGTATATATTACAAATAAAGGATTTATTACTATGAATAATATGCTTCAAAACTCAGAATGGATTTGGTATACCGACTCTCCCCTTCCTGATTCATATGGTGATTTTATCGACACCTTCGACTACAATGGCGGAAATGTAAATATTCACCTTTCTTCAGATGGAGATTACACACTATATGTTAACGGAAACTTTGTAAGCTCTAACCAATATGGTGATTTTGAACATTATAAAATATATGATTCACTTAATATTACCGACTATTTAGTAAAAGGGAAAAATGAAATTCACATCTTGGTATGGCATATCGGTATAAATTCCTCCAGATATAAATTAGCCAAAGCGGGTTTAATTTATTCGGTAGAGTGTGATGGAAACCAAATTGCAAAAAGTTCTATTAACACTTTATCACGCGAAAATCCCAACTACAAAAGTAATTATTGTAAAATCATAACTGGTCAATTAGGTCAAAGTTTTTTATACGATGCAACAAAATCAAATAATTCAGAATATTATCAAAGTACTATAGTCGATAAAAATTGCATTTTATTTCCAAGACCAATTAAAAAATCTATTCTCTTAAAGGAAAAAAATTCAACCATTCTTGTAAATGAAAACAATCGCTTATTAATAGATTTAGGCGAAGAAACCGTTGGTTTGCCCTCTATGAAATTCTTCACAAAGAACTCACAAAAAATCACTGTTACGTGGGGTGAACATATTATTGACGGGGAAGTTCGCAGAAAAATTGACGGCAGAGATTTTAGTTTTGAATACATAGCCAAAGAAGGCGAAAATAATTTCACCAACTATATGTTAAGACTTGGCGCAAGATACTTAGAGGTTTTTTGCGAAGCCCCAATAGAGCTTGATTACATTGGAATTATCCCACAAACATACCCTATTGAAACAATCGAAAAGCATTTTGATAACCCTCTTGACCAAAAAATTTATAATGCATCGGTTAATACACTAAAATTATGCATAATGGAGCATTATGTGGATACCCCTTGGCGTGAGCAGTCGCTCTATGCATTTGATTCCAGAAACCAAATGCTTTATGGGTACAAAGCCTTCAAAGGCAAAAATCAAGAGTACGCACGCGCTAATTTACTGCTTATTAGTAAAGATAATCGCGAGGACGGAATTTTATCAATCACATATCCAAGTGGAGGGAATTTGGCAATTCCTTCATTTTCCTTGCACTATTTTGTTGCAGTTAAAGAATACATTGAAGCTACTAACGATTTATCTTTAGCAACCGAGGTTTATTCAAAACTGGACTCTATTATCAAAACATTTTTACAATGCTTTGAAGGCGGTTTGATTAAAAACTTTCAAGGAAAAGATTATTGGCAGTTCTATGATTGGACTAAATATATGCAGTCCGGTATTGGAGATGATGGCTTCAAAACAGATTTTATGATAAACGCTTTATTTGTTTTAGCGCTCGAAAGCTTTAAAAATATATCTAACAGAATTAACAAAGAATTTAAATACCAAAATTTTATTGACTCAATAAAATCCAGTTTAAAAGCAAAGTTTTTCAATAATTGTGAAGGACTTTTCACAATGCATCAAGGCACTAAGGAATTCACTGTTCTTGTTAACTCAATCGCCATACTATGTGGTCTTACTACAGAATCAGAAAGTCTGCATATAGCTGAAAAAATTATTTCCGGTAACTTAATTGAGTGTTCCTTGAGTATGAAAGGCTTTAAATATGACGCTTTGTTATCCGTAAACAAAAACTATCGCCAAAACATTATAAATGAAATTCGTTCAATATATAAAAATATGTTGGATGCCGATTCTAAAACCGTTTGGGAAGTAGTTGGTGGCGCAGCAGCATTTGCCAATGCGGGTAGTTTATGCCATGGTTGGAGTGCGTTACCAATAATTTATTTATAAAGGAAAATCGTAATGAATAGACATTTAACCTCCTTATTTTGGATTTTAGCAGACTTGCTTATAGTGTTTTCCATACCTTTTTTCCCAAGCTCATTCAGTATTTTTTGTATAATAACGGCAATACTTTTGGCACCAATTGATCCATTACAAAACTTTATTAAAAAACATCTAAACAAATCATTAAAATCAGCTATTTTAGCAGTTTCAATTGCATTTGTCATTGCACAGTTTCCATTATCACCTCTTGTAACAGGCGTCTACAAACTAATAACACCTCAAAATAGCTCCCCTGAAAAAACAAATTCAATTGTGTACCAAGAAGAATTTTCATCGGATTTTTCAGTTTCTTCCAACACGGAAGTAACAACTTCAACTAAAACTCTAACTTCGAATGAAAGCGTAAGTTCTGTTGCTTCAAAAAGCAATATTACTTCTTCCGAAAGCTCAACATCAAAACAAATTTCAACCTCGTCAAATACATCTAATATTTCTAATTCTGATTCAGTTTATCGCACACCGTCGGGCAAAAAATATCACAACAGTCCAACTTGTGGCGGCAAAAACAGTTATGAAGTTTCGTACGATGAAGCCATTGATGCAGGTTTAACTCCTTGTAAAAAATGCGTTAAAGAAAAATAAAAAAAGAGCAATCTCTGCAATTGATGTGAGATTGCTCTTTTATTTTAACCATAATATTTTTCAGCAAATTCAATAATTGGAGTGTTATCTTCAAGACTATGCGGATGGTGATCACATCCTTTTTTAATAACTACAGAAATTTCTAAATTATTTTGTTTATAGGCTTCTTCCAGATGCTTTCCGTTCTCGTTATACGGTACTATCTTATCGCTATCACCCGCCACCATAAACACAGGCGTTTTATTTTGAATAAGATTTGGAATATAATCTTGCGGATGCTTGCGATAGTTTATTAAATCACTTAAGGTAAGACCTGTTGCTTTATTGAACTCATCAAATGCATTTTTACTGCCATTTCCTATTCCGGCGGGACAACTCAACAAATTAACCACAGGAGCATCTATGTAAATTGCCGCCACAAGTTCGGGGTATTTTGCGGCAAGATAAATTGCCTGCATACCGCCACACGACATACCAATGGCAAAGAATTTTTCTGCCAACCCAAATTCATTACTTAAAAATTTTGCAAAATTAGCTTGACGAACAGTATCCGACTCCAAACACCATCTTGTTTCGTTTTGAATGTGGGCAACAAAATAACCACGATTTAACATTTCTATTTGAAATTCAGGAAAAGCTCCGAAATACTCGGTCTTAAAACACCACTTTTTATCTGAACGAGGATTTTTTGGATAAACCAAAACTGCTTTTTTACCCTCAAATTCAAATTCAATTTGTTTAAATCCGTAAAAATCTTTTTCAATATACTGCATCATATCACCTTCTTATTTATGATAACACAACACTTAATAAATTTCAATCGAAATTTTTAAGTTACATTTTTGCCAATTTCGAATACATATATTCTTGATTAAAGCATTTTCGTTTTGATAAAATTGAATTAGAAGTTTAATTTGGGAGATGTTTTTATGAATACGGTTAATTTTTTTGGTCACGAGGTATCAAAGTTAATTATCGGTGATAATCCAATAAGCGGTCATTCCTACATAAAAAGATATATTTCCGATTAGGAAATGATAGATTACCACACCACCGAAAATATTTTAAAAACCCTTTTTACAATGGAAAAGTACGGCTACAGCACAATGCTTCCCCTAGCCAGAGCATTCAAACTCGAACCAGCCTTAAATGGCTATTTTTAAGCATCTTTTGGCTCATTGAACTTCATAGGCGGTAGCCTTATGAGCTTCTCTTCACCAAAATCTACTATAAAAATTGCACATTTAAGGTCAAAGAGTTTTGTAAATAACATTATTTTTTGTTATGCAAGGCAAAAACGCAGTAAATCCTCTCGGATTTACGAGTATTTTTACGAAGCAGAGCGAAAAATATGTGTTTCAAAACCTGGTTCAAGTTTAAATGTTCTGGCTAGCCGACCCATATATGATTCGTGTTTTAAAAGAATATGAAATGTCGGGCGGTAAAATTAAATATATTTTCCAACCCTATATGCCAATGGACCAAGAGGTTAGTATTAGACAAATGATGTCTCTAAACGGTACAATTGGTATTTATCATCAAGGAACTACAACCGATTACCTTTTTGAAACGGGCGGAACAGACGAAATCAAAGAACGCATAAAGCTCTACCGCACTATGGGTTGCATAAAGGACAAAAGATACGGGGATTTAATTTACCTTGATTTATTCCGCCACTCTGAAAAGCCTAATTGGAGTGTTGATAATTGGCTGAACGATATTAAATTATCAGGCGGTGTTGTAAGGGATTTACATATTCACGATACCGATATGGTTTTAAATCTTTTAGGTATGCCAAAATCAGTATATACTTCGGGTACTCATACAGCTTGTAAAACTGTATATGAGTTTGAAAATTCAAATATTTCGGTAACCGATACCCCCATAGTTAAAAGTTCGTTTGCTTTTTTTATTCTTAGAGAATTAATATATTCGTTAAGTGACATTCCCGAATACTGCTTAAATATCTGCGAAAGCCTGCCTCTGGGAATAAAAAAGCGTTTTTAATTTTTCAAAAAGTCCGGGTATGCTTTGAAGCTCACTGATTTTTATATGCGTTTTTACGGGTTGTTGCTTGGCGTTGATATTCAAAATAGATTTTAAAGGAAGTTGAATAATTCTTATATTTGTATTTTTGTTTTTAATAAGAAAACGGTGCACTACATATTCGTTGATAACTATAATATCCCCAGGCAAAGCAGATATAATTTCGCCATCAACCAAAAAATCACACGGCTTATCTATCACCTGACACATTTCAAGATTTTCGTGATAATGAAGAAAAAAACTTTCGCCCTCAAAACAATGGGTAAAAGTTTATCAATCTTACAAAATTTTGAGATTTTTATATTATTTTTTTACAATTTAACTATTTACTTTTCATTCAATTAGTGGTATTATATAGTGTAGAAAATTGTGTAATGGGTTTTTATGCCCATTTTATGATTTTTATTGTATTTTTAAAGGCTTTTCTTTATTAAGGACAAGCCTATATTTTAAGGAGGATAAAGTCCATGGCAAGAAAAATGAAAACGATGGACGGTAACAACGCTGCTGCTCATGTATCCTATGCGTTTACTGAAGTTGCAGGTATTTACCCCATCACCCCTTCCAGCCCTATGGCCGACTATGTTGACCAATGGTCTGCTCAAGGGTTAAAAAACATCTTTGGAACAACCGTAAAGGTTTCCGAAATGCAGTCTGAAGCAGGTGCTGCAGGTACAGTTCACGGCTCACTTAACGCAGGTGCTCTTACCACCACCTACACCGCTTCTCAGGGTCTTTTACTTATGATCCCCAATATGTACAAAATCGCAGGTGAGTTGCTCCCCAGCGTATTCCACGTATCTGCTCGTTGCGTAGCTTCTCACGCTCTTAACATTTTCGGTGACCATTCCGACGTTTATGCCTGCCGTCAGACAGGTTTCGCAATGCTCGCTGAAACCAACACCCAAGAAGTTATGGACCTTGGTGCTGTAGCTCACCTTGCTACTATTAAATCCCGCGTTCCTTTCATCAACTTCTTTGATGGTTTCCGCACCTCTCACGAGCTTCAGAAAATTGAAGTTTGGGATTATGAGGACCTTAAAGAAATGTGCGATATGGATGCTGTTGAAGCATTCCGCAAGCGCGCACTTAACCCCGAGCATCCCGTAATGCGTGGTTCTCACGAAAACGGTGATATCTTCTTCCAGCATCGTGAGGCTTGCAACAAGTACTATGATGCAGTTCCCGCAATTGTTGAGGAATATATGGATAAGGTTAATGCTAAGCTTGGCACTGACTATAAGCTCTTCAACTACTACGGCGCACCCGATGCTGAAAAAATTATAATCGCTATGGGTTCTATCTGCGATGTTGCAGAAGAGGTTATTGATTATATGGTTGCAGCAGGCGAAAAGGTTGGTCTTGTAAAGGTAAGACTTTATCGTCCCTTCTCTGCTGAAAAGCTTGTTGAAGCTATTCCTGAGACTGTTAAGAAGATTGCTGTTCTTGACAGAACCAAGGAGCCCGGTTCTTTAGGCGAGCCCCTTTACTTAGATGTTGTAGCCGCTCTTGCTAAGACCGGTAGAAAGATTGACACCGTTACAGGTGGTCGTTACGGTCTTGGTTCTAAGGATACTCCTCCTTCAAGCATCTTTGCTATCTACAACGAGCTTGCTAAGGACGAGCCTAAGGCTCAGTTCACTATTGGTATTAACGATGATGTTACCTGCCTCTCTCTCCCCGAGGTTGAAGCTCCCAACACCGCTGCTGAAGGCACTATTGAGTGTAAATTCTGGGGTCTTGGCGGTGACGGTACCGTTGGTGCTAACAAAGACTCTATTAAGATTATCGGTGACCACACCGACAAATATGTTCAGGCATACTTCCAGTATGACTCTAAGAAGACCGGCGGTATCACAATCTCTCACTTAAGATTTGGTGATAAGCCCATTAAGAGTCCCTACTACATCAATAAGGCTGACTTCGTTGCTTGCCACAACCCCTCTTATGTAATTAAGGGCTACAAGATGGTTAACGATGTTAAACCCGGCGGTGTATTCCTTATTAACTGCCAGTGGACTCCTGAAGAATTAGACAAGCATATGCCTGCTGAGGCTAAACAGTATATTGCAAAGAACAATGTTCAGCTTTATACCGTTAATGCTATTGACCTTGCTGCTAACATTGGTCTTGGCAAGCGTACCAACACCGTTTTACAGTCTGCTTTCTTCGCTCTTTCCAAGGTTCTTCCCGCTGAGGAAGCAATCGGCTATATGAAGGAAAAAGCTCAGAAGTTTATGAAGAAGGGTAAAGAAATAGTTGAAATGAACGAAAAAGCAATCGATGCAGGTGCTACCGCATTTGTTAAGATTGATGTACCCGCTGACTGGGCAACCGCTACAGACGCAGCTGCTACCGCTGCTGCTACCGACAGCTCTAAGCTTGTTAAGATGGTTGACAGCATTATGAAGCCCGTTGGTCTTATGAACGGTGATTCTCTCCCTGTTTCTGCATTTATGGATCACGCTGACGGTACCTTCGAGCAGGGTGCTGCTGCATTTGAAAAGCGCGGCGTTGCTGTTATGGTTCCCGAGTGGAATAACGAAACCTGTATTGGTTGTAACAAGTGTTCCTTTGTATGTCCTCATGCTACCATCCGTCCCTTTGCTCTTTCTGAGGAAGAGAAGGCTGCTGCTCCTGCAAACCTTAAGGTTGCTACCAAGGAAAAGCTTGCTACCAATAAGGGTTATGCTTACACTATGACCGTATCTCCCCTTGATTGTATGGGTTGCGGCGTTTGCGTAGGCGAATGTCCCACCAATTCACTTAAGATGGTTGCACAGGAATCTCAACTTGCCCAGCAGGAAGTATTTAATTACTGTGTTGCTAATGTTACCGAGAAGGATGGCCTTGCAGGTGATGCTAACTTAATCGCATCTCAGTACAAGAAACCTCTCCTCGAGTTCTCCGGTTCCTGCGCAGGTTGTGCTGAAACCGCTTATGCTCGTCTTGTTACTCAGCTCTTTGGTGATAAGATGTACATCTCTAACGCAACAGGTTGTTCCTCTATCTGGGGTGGTCCTGCTGCTACATCTCCCTACACCGTAAACGCTAAGGGTCACGGTCCTGCTTGGGCTAACTCCCTCTTTGAGGATAACGCTGAGCACGGTTACGGTATCTACCTTGGTCAGAAGGCTATCAGAGATGGTCTTATGGCTCAGGTTAAGGAAATGGCTGAGTCTGACAAGGCTTCTGCTGAATTCAAGGCTGCTGCTGAAGCATACTTCGCAACTGCTGATGATACTAACAAGAACGCTCCTGCTACTGAAGCTCTTATTGCTGAGCTCCAGAAGGCTGCTGCAGAGGGTTGCCCCATAGCTCCCGCTGTTCTTGCTAAGAAAGAATACCTTGCTAAGAAATCCGTTTGGATCTTCGGTGGTGACGGTTGGGCATACGATATCGGCTTCGGCGGTGTTGACCATGTTCTTGCTACCGGCGACAATGTAAACATTATGGTATTTGATACTGAGGTTTACTCCAACACCGGTGGTCAGGCTTCTAAGGCTTCTAAGATTGGTCAGGTTGCACAGTTTGCTGCTGCAGGTAAAGCTGTTAACAAGAAGAGCCTTTCTGAAATTGCTATGTCCTACGGCTATGTATATGTAGCACAGATTGCTATGGGCGCTGATATGAACCAGACCCTTAAGGCTATTAAGGAAGCTGAAGCTTATAACGGTCCTTCTATCGTTATCTGCTACTCACCTTGCGAAATGCACTCTATCAAGGGTGGTATGGTTAACTGCCAAAAGGAAATGAAGAAGGCTGTTGCCTGCGGTTACTGGGATATGTTCCGCTTCAATCCTGCTCTTAAGGCAGAAGGCAAGAATCCCTTCACTCTTGACAGCAAGCCCGCTACCGATGACTACAAAGAGTTCATCCTTGGTGAAGCTCGTTACTCTTCTCTTACCCGCTCCTTCCCCGAGCGTGCAAATGAGTTGTTTGAAAAAGCAGCTGATACTGCAAAGGCTAAGAGAGAGCATCTTGAAAGACTTGTTGCTCTTTATGCTCCTAAAGAAGACTAATTAAAGGTTAATAAATCATAATTTCACCGTCTGTTGTACGTTAAGTGCAACAGACGGTTTTTTATACCCTATTGACAAATCTATTCTAATGTGTTAGAATAGATTCAAGAAATAACATAAAAGGTGATAAAAATGACTCCTAAAATATTTGAAAGCGAATACAAATTCTGTTTGATTCTATGGGAAAATGAACCCATTTCCAGCCGAGAACTTTCCGAACTTTGCAAGGAAAAACTGGGTTGGTCTAAAACGACTACCTACACCGTTATCAAAAGGCTTTCCGACAGAAATGTGGTAAAAAATGAAAATGCTATTGTTACTTCCTTAATCTCTAAAAATGAAGCTCAAATTTCTGAAATTGATGAACTTATGGAAAAGAAATTTGAAGGCTCACTACCCGACTTTATTGCTGCATTTGCAAAACATCAAAAATTAACCAATAAAGATATTGAAGAAATCAAAAAAATAATTTTTTTTGGAAGGTAAATAAAATGACGGAACTGTTTTTACATCTTCTTAACATTAGCATAACCGCAGGTTATATGATATTAGCGGTATTATTATTAAGATTATTACTTAAAAAAGCGCCAAGAGATTTTACCTGTATTCTTTGGGGCTTGGTTGCTTTGCGCCTTGCTCTTCCATTTAACATAGAGAGCATTTTCAGCCTTGTACCAAGTGGTGAAACTGTTTCAACCACCTTTTTTACAGGTAAGTCATACAATGGAGCTATTATTGATACCGGTATTGAAAGAATAAACTCTGAAATAGCCCCTATCGTTGATACATATGTTAAAAACAGCCAAACACCATTAACGCAGCTTGCATTTATTGCCGCAATTATATGGCTTTCTGTTGGCGGTCTTATACTTATCTTCGGGCTTACAAGCTACTTCAAATTAATGCACAAGTTAAGATTTTCCGTACGTACCGAGGATGGTTATTACCGTAGCGAAATTATAAATTCCCCATTTATTTTCGGCCTTACAAATCCTAAAATATATCTTCCCTTTAACCTTAACAGTTCTGATGAAGAAAATATTTTATTGCACGAAAAGGCGCATATTGCCCGAATGGATCATATAACGAAGTTTTTTGCATTTATTCTGCTTGCAGTTTATTGGTTCAATCCCCTTGTATGGATTTATTATTTTTCACTTCAAAAGGATATTGAGGTTGCCTGTGACCAAAAGGTTATTAAAAACATGGAAACCGAGACAAAGCAACTGTATTCCGTTACCCTTTTAAAATACAGTGTAACACCAAAGCACCACGCCTTAACCCCCATAGCCTTTGGTGAAATAAGCGTAAAGCAACGCGTAAAAAGCATTATGAAGTACAAAAAGCCTTCGGTATTAATAATGGTTATATTTGTTTTAATATCCATTTTCTCGGTATTGGGCTTTATGACTACTCCAATAAAAAAGGAAGTATTTCAGGTGGAAACCCCTACTCCGCCTGTTACCACTACTCCCGATAATACTTCCTCCAACATAGAATACGACCCAAAATATAATGAGCTTATAAAAGCCATTGAAAACGGCACCTACAATCAGTCCCTTTCGGAATTTGAAAGTCTTTTAGGTGGCAGTACAGGCAAAGTGGATTTGGATACTCCCCAAAATACAAATTCTTCTATTTCCACCCATACTGAAAGCGCCATGGACAATGTTACCGCAACAAGAATAGCAATAAATAAATATAACTGGCAGAATTATTATGAAATAGTGAATAAAACCCTAAAATATACCGACAAAAACGGAAAAAGCTCCACAATATCATTCCCATTTTACATAAAGCTTAAAGATGGCATAAAATATATACCTGAGTATGGTTCTGTAAAATCTTCAGTGGCAATGACTTTTTCCTCTACCTACAATTACTATTTCTGTGAGTTTGATAAAAATGGCACTATAACCGAACTGAAAGAAAAAACAAGCGGTAAAATTACATCTCCCTTTTACGATTCATTGGAGTTGGGTGAATTTGTTAAGCTGTTTTACGAAAACGGAGAGACAAAATCCTTTGAAAACGGCAAAGCTGTTGTAGCAGTCCGTTCTGATTTGAAAATCTCCTATGTTTCAGG
The DNA here is from genome assembly GCA_015065925.1 of Oscillospiraceae bacterium. GTDB lineage: Bacteria > Bacillota > Clostridia > Oscillospirales > Acutalibacteraceae > UMGS1279. The sequence goes on along the minus strand of SVPL01000046.1, from coordinate 5,011 downwards.
TGCAATTTATGTAGCAGATAATTAATCTTCAAGAGGTAAATTTTATGAAAAAACATTTTCTTTTTTGTATTATTTTGGTGCTGTGCATTGCCCTAAGTGGTTGCAATAATGGCGATACTACTGCCGATACTGACCATAAATACAGTGCATTGGTAAGCGCTATTGAGGCCGAAGACTACCCCACTGCTAAAGGTGAATTTGACTCTTTATTAAATGAAATCATAGCAGAGCAAGAAGGTACAGAATCGGGCAACGATTCTTCGACAGCCACCCCTGAAAGCGAAGCGCTTAGCGATGCAAAAATTAAAACAGTTGGCATTACAAGTAAAAATTTCTTTGATTATTTTTACATCGAAAAAAAGAATGTGCCATTTGTCAGCAAATCGGGTAAAACAGTTAATCTCTCCCTGCCCGCATACATCACCCTAAAGGATAAATACACCATTGCCCCCGCTTCACTGAAAAAAGAAACACAAATTGCCATTGAATGTACTACAAATCTTTCTACAAGATATGCTTTGGCGGATACTGATTACAAAGAACTGCTGGAAATTGGCGAGCTTGTTGACGCCATATATGAACCAACATCATCTAAAACAATGACACTTAATTCTGCTCGAACATCGGTTTATGAAAACGGTATGTCAGGCTACACCACAACTGATGGCCGTAATGTTTATTACATATTTGATACTTTTGAAATTGACCGCGCTATAGGAACCCTTTATCTGCTTGAGGATTAATTGCTATGAAATCAAAAATAACTTTATCGCTTTTATCTTTATCGCTCATAGTAATAGCCTGCCTTACCTTTTACTCCCTGAACTCGGATGCTCCTATAGCCGATGTAACAAGTGTAGCTTCCATAGTTTCATCGGCAGAAAGTGACCTAAACAACAATACTTCAAGCGCAAAATATGATGATATTATAGGCTTTATTGAAGAAAACGACTATTACAACGCCTATAATGAATTTCAAAAACTCACAGAGGAGCAACGCAAAAGTGAGCACAACTCCTCCGAGGTTTTGAAAAATCAGAAAGAAGAAAAAAAGCAAAAAGAGGAAAACCAAAAAGCAAAGTATGCACAAAGGGTTAAAAAAATAGATATTAACACTAAAAATCTTTTGGATTATTATGAGATATTTCAAAAGGAAATTGTAAAAACCCATGAAAACGGCACCAAATACGCCTATATTCAAAATTATATACAGCTTAAACCCCAATATAAAATAGCTAAACTCTCCATGGGATACGCTACCCATATATATGCCGGTATTGCGTTAACCGAAAGGGCAAGGTATTATACCATTGACTCCAAAACCGAAAAGGTTATTTTAGATGACTATCTACCACCATCTACTACCTTTTTTTCCCACCGTTCTACAAGGGGAGTAACCTTCTCTAATAACGGCGAATTCTTCACAGGAGATGAAGACGTTATAAATGCCGACGACATTGGGCAATATCTTATCACTTATGAGGATTTAGTCTTTTTTGACGTAAAAGGCACCCTTTATATTGAATTAACATAAAAGAGGTTTTTAAAAATGAGAAAAGCTGCTGCAATATTGCTTGCATTTTGTTTTGTCATTACGCTTTGTTCCTGCAGTAAGGCAAATGATGAAAAATACAAAGGCCTTATAGAAGCACTGGAAAATAAGGATCTACCCAAAGCGTATGCTGAATATTATGCTGTAACCGCACAAAAGCGCTATGAGTACCATGATAAGCTGGAAAAGGAATACAAAAATAAGGTTACTGAAATTAAAATTGATAAAAACAATATTTTGGATTATTTTGAGATTGTTGATATAGAAAATCCACAGTACAATGATTTCAGCGAAATTGAGATGGTTTTTATAGATGCGATACTCCGTTTAAAGGAAGGCTATACCCTTGCCGATTCTACAATATGCCCTACAGAAATAACTATTAATTTTACGGCAACAGAAATGATTAGGCTGTATGAACTTGATACCGAAAACGGCGTTTTCACACTAAAGGACTACATTTCCGCCAATGATGTTTTCAAAACTACCTTCGATTCTGAAGAAACCGTAACCGGCAAAACTACCACTCTTTGCTCTCCAAGGCAGTGGGGAAGCTCCTCCGAAGGCACTGATATACACATAGTTGAGGACATAGAAATAACCAAAGCAGACGGCACGTTATGCCTCTTGAGCGGCGAAGAAAACACCGATTCTAATGATGATGATAAATATAAGCTCTTGCTTGAAGCCCTTGAAAAAAAGGATATATACACCGCCTACAATCAGTTTAATCTTCTTACCGAAAACGCCCGTAAAAAGCACGCTTTAAAAATGGCTGAAGAATACAAAAAAGCTGCTGTTGCCATTGAAATAAACACATATAATTTATTAGATTACTTTGAAATTGTTAATCTGGAGGACCGCAGAGTTAATGATTTTGGTGAAACCGAAATGGTTTTTGTAAAAACTTCATTGCGGTTAAAAAAGGAATATACACTTGCCAATTCAGATGATGCACCTACCGAAATCACCGCATCCTTCATAGCAACAGAAACATCAAGAATATATTATCTTGACCCTAAAAGCGGCAAATTCACCCTTAAAGGGTATGCACCGTATGCAAAAGAAATGGAACGAGAACGAGTGTTTAACGATATAGTAATAACCGAAAGACTGACCGAAATTGGAACCCCCACAGCCGCCGGACACAGTTCGGATTATTCGTTTGTACGCTTGTATGAGGATGTTCAGGTTGCCAACGCAAGCGGAACATTATATTTAGTTAATTATGAGGGCCTAAAATGAAAAAAAGATTCTTAAGTTTAATATGTTTATTTGTAACTTTATCCATATTCCTTTGTGGCTGCTACAGTAAATACGACGACCTGATAAATGCCATTGAAGAGGGCGATTTTCCCAAAGCTGAAAGCGAATTTGCCTTCATAAAAGGGAAAATAATGGCAGAAGAAAATGCAAACAGCAGCAATGGGGATAAAACCTCAGCCGATTCAAATGAAGCATCCGGTAATGAAGCAATTAAACCCCAAGTCAAGGTCATAGCCATTAACACAGATAACTTCTTTGACTACTTTTATATTGAAAAAAAGAAGGTGCCCTATATTACCGACTCGGGCAAGACAATTATGCTTAATCTGCCTTCATACATAACTCTTAAAAAGGACTATATCCTTGCCGATTCCTACACCGATGTCCGAACCCAAATTGCCATTGAATTTTTAGCCGAATTCACCTACAGATATTGTGTTGCAGATGAAAATTTCAGAGAAGTATTGGAGGTTGGTGAGCCTTATGAATTCCAGTACGACGAACCCGAGCATAAAACTATGACCATTTCTGCCGAACGCACCTCAGTATACGCAAAAGGTATGGCGGGTTCTGCTATTGGCGACCGTCACATTAATCATGTTTTTGAAAATTTTGAAATCCTTCGTGCTATAGGCACCCTCTGTATTGTTGACAAATAAAATTATGATAATTATAATAAATTCGAAAGATTATGGAACCTTTTTGAATTTTTGACGGTATTATTTATAGAAAGGCTAAACTCGATAAAGAAAGGAAATAAAGCTATGAAAAAACAAATTCTAAGCATCATTAGTTTAATTTTAGTTTTAACAATAACAATTTGCGGTTGCAATAAACAAATGGATACCGAAAATTCATCTTCATCGGAAAATATAAACCTTTCTTCCAATACCGACACTTCTAATAAAGCAGCTACAAAAACCATTAATTTAACAAAGGAAATTACCAAAAACAAGGTTGATGGTAAAAACGCAGACAACAATTTCATAAATACCCAAGCAAATTTCGCTGTTAATTTATTTAAGCAGTCTGTTAATGCTAATAAAAATCAAAATATTCTTATTTCTCCCCTTTCTGCAGAGATTGTTTTATCAATGGCCTTTAATGGTGCTGAGGGTGAAACAAAAAAAGAATTTGAAAAACTGATGGGCGGATTAACCACTGAACAAATCAACAAATATCTTTATAGTTATATAAACAGCCTAGATGATTCAAAAATAAAGCTTAATATTGAAAATTCTATATGGATACGAAATGGATTGCAAGTTAAAGAAGATTTTTTAAAGATAAATAAAAACTACTATAATGCAGATATATTCAGCACTAATTTTAACGCAGATACAGTAGATGATATAAATAATTGGGCAAGCGATAAAACAAATGGTATTATAAAGGACCTTTTGTCTTATAATGATATTGACAAAAGCACCGCTATGTGCCTTGTAAATGCACTGCTTTTTGATGCAGATTGGCAAGAAATATATTCACATTCTAATGCCACACAAACTTTTACAAATATAAATGGAGAAGAAAAAACTGTTCAGACTTTAAAAGCTCTTTCTTCTTTTTATTACGATGATGGCAAGGCAACAGGCTTTAATAAAAATTATACAGGTGAAAATTTCAGTTTTGTTACATTACTTCCAAATAAAGATGTAAACATAAACGATTACATAAATGGACTTACCGGTAAGGAGCTTTTAAAAACCCTTAATAATCCGATGAATGTTTTTGCTAATACCCAAATGCCTGAATTTAGCTATGACTATAACTGTGATATGGTAAAAATCTTATCTGATTTAGGTTTACCCTCTGCTTTTAATTCAGCAAAAGCGAATTTTGAAAAAATTAGTTGTAATTTATATATAAATAAATTCATTCATAAAACAAAAATTTCAGTTAATGAGGTTGGCACAAAAGCTGCAGCTGCCAGTGCCGCTACTATGAACAAATCCGCTGCACTTCCCAAGGAATATGAAGTTATAATCGATAGACCTTTTGTTTATATGATAATTGATAATAAAACCAATCTACCTATTTTTATGGGTGCGGTTATGGATGTTGAATAATCATAACCACCCGTCAAACGGGTGGTTTGCTCTGAGGCTAAAAGCCTCTGTTACCGGCCAGCGCCTAAAGACGCTGGCTTTCACTTTTGTTCAAGCCTATTGCCTTTGCCTCTTTTGCCGCCCC
>SVPL01000045.1 GCA_015065925.1 Oscillospiraceae bacterium | reverse complement strand
AGCACCTCAGCATCAGTGCCAAAATAATCAAATTTTATATTTACATTAAAGTCCTCGCCACTTTTTATAACAGGAGCTTTTTCATATTCTACAGTTGCTTTAAGGTTGCGGTAATCACATATATCAAAGGAAAAACGACTGCGATTACAATAATTTTCGGCATATCCGTCACAAATTTTCACAGCCTCCTCAGCATTATAATCAGAAGTATCCGAGTAGGTTACGATAACATCATTTTCCCTTAAAAGCTCGGGCTGTATTTTAAGAATTCTTTCGGTAAATTCGGTGCAGGTTTTAGGTATTTCCCTTCTGTAATGATTGTTAATACAAATCTGCATAATACGGTCACCTATATACTCATACCAATCGGCAGGAATACCCTTTGTGCCACCAATAATACCCATAATTGCACCAACTGTACCGCCTGTGCAATCGGTATCATCACCGCAGTTTACGGCGTAAAGCATTGACTTTTTAAAATCGCCCTCACCGTACATAAGACCTATTGTAACAAAGCCAACATTAGCAGGTGCTTGAAACCAACCTAAATCTTTGGTTGATTCTATAAGCATATCTCTGACCTCTCTGTAAGGAGTTTTTTTATCGTACTCACGAAGCACAAGGTTAATGCACTGTGCCATACGAGTGCTCTCAGGAATAAAGGTAAGTGCCTTTTCAATAATTTTTCTTATATTGGTTTCAAAAAAGGCCATACTCTCTAGGGCGGCGGTATAAATTTCAGCATAAAGGCCCTCTCCCATACCGTGGTCAATACTGGCATCCATAATTGCATATTTTACTGCCAGATTGGGAAAACCCGGAACAAGGCACGCCCAAAGCTCTGAACGAATCCACGCACCGTTGGAGTGCTTCCATTTATCATTTTCAAACTCGCCCGAAAGGGGTGGGAGCAGACCCATTTTTAAATTCTTTTTGCCCACACCGTATTCGTTCCAGTTGGGAACTATATAGTTAAGCCAAGCGGTGGCAAGAAGGTTTGCATCAAAGGTTTTTACGCCATTACGTTCCAGTGCCATAAGCCATGCAAGCTGTAAATCCAAATCATCGTTGGGTAAAGGCTCCCCCTTTTCAGATGTAAAACCCTTTACATCCAAAAATTCTTTCGTACATTCATACGGGCCGCCTATTGTGCCACCTATGTTTTTGCCTATCCAGCAAGCTAAAATTTTATCTTTGATAGTTTTTAAATCAAAATTAACATTTAACATAAAAACACACCCTTTGTATAAGTTCATTTTCATTATACATAAAGTGTGTTTATTATGAAAGATATTTTTATTACACAAAAAAGTATTATATTTTTACTTTTTTAAACTGATTTGGAGTAACTCCCGTAACCTCTTTAAAATGCTTATAAAAATTTGTTTTATTTGAATATCCTACCTTGGTGTAAAGGTTGCTGACTTTTATGTTTTGTGATTTGATTATACGGCAGGCGTTTTCAATTCGTACCTTTTTAAGATACTCTGAAAAAGGTACGCCCGCATAATTTTTAAAAATTCTGCTGAAATATGATGAATTGTAGTTGCACATCCCAGCCAACTCGGTAATAGAAATGTTCTGATAATAGTTTTTGTTTATGTGTTCAAAAACCTTTGTTATATGCCTATCCTGATTATTTTTAGTATTGCACATTTTACGAAAAATCATAGTAAGCAGAAAATTAACTCCCCCACTTACCGTTAAATCATAACCGATTTTCTTTTCCTTTATTTCCACATCAAGAAGACAAAGCATATATTCAAAGCAATCTTTTTCCTCGGGGGAAAAGCGAATATGGCGGCAATCATTGTTTATAAGCTCTTTAAACTTATTATAATTTCCTGTGTTAAAAAGAGAAAAAAGGTCTCTGCATTTTTCCATTCTTTTATCAATTAATGTAGGCTTTATAAGAAAATTACAGTATATAGCATTTGGGTCACCATTAAAGCTATGCACCTGATCATAATTTATTATAAGCAAATCGCCGCCGTTTAAAGGATACTCTATCCCATCAACCTTATGAAGACTTTTACCTCTCATCATATACACAAACTCAATAAAATCGTGAGTGTGAGGCCTATGATGCTTTACGGTATTTATTTGCAGCTGTATGTCACCCTCAATATAATACTTAGTTTGATTTTCTTTTGAATAAACATTATGCATAACATCACCATAAAACATTATACAATATGTTTTCAAAAAAGTAAATAAATAATACTTTTTAGTATTGTTTAAATTTAAATAAATTGCTAGCAGTCACAAAGGGGCTGCCTCACTATGAAGGCAACCCCTTTTAACATAATCCTATTTTGTATTAAGCAATTTATTAAGCTCGCTCATAAATGTGCCGATATCCTTAAACTGACGGTAAACCGAAGCAAAACGCACATAGGCTACCTCATCTACATCCTTAAGCTTATCCATCACAAGCTCACCGATTTTATCGCTGGAAACCTCACGGTCAAGAGAATTTTGAAGTACAACTTCAATATCATCTATCATATTTTCAAGCTTTTCCAAAGAAACAGGACGCTTTTCACAAGCTCTGAGAAGACCGTTTAAAAGCTTGTCACGATTAAATACCTCACGCGATTTATCTTTTTTAATTACGATAATTGGAAGGCTTTCGATAATTTCGTAGGTTGTAAAACGCTTTTGACAGCTCAAACACTCGCGTCTGCGACGAATACGCTCGCCTTCATCCGTTGGACGGGAATCAATAACCTTGCTTTCCTCAAAGGAACAATAAGGACACTTCATAAAGTAGTAACCGCCTTTTTAAATAAATTTTTATACAGTATACCACACATTGTGGAAAATTGCAAGTATTTATGCTAATTTTCGCTATATATTACCGTAAGGTCGGGATGAAGCTGTAAAATTGAGGCGGGAATTTGGGGAGTAATGGGGCCGAAAAACGCCTTTTCTAAAATCTCCTTTTTGTTTTGACCGTTGGCAATAAGCAAAATCTTTTTAGCCTGCATAATAGAAACCATACCCATTGTTATAGCCTTTGTGGGAACATCTTCGCGACTTGCAAAAAATCTGGAGTTTGCCTCGATTGTGGATTCGTGAAGGTCTACCACGTGGGTGTTTTTTACAAAATAATCATCCGGCTCATTAAAACCAATATGACCATCCAAGCCTATACCCAAAAGCTGAAGGTCAATTCCGCCAAGCTCTTTTATTTTGGCATCATAATTTTCGCCCTCTGCTACAAGGTCACTTGCACAACCGTTGGGAACAAAGGTATTTTCTTTTTTAATATTAATGTGATTAAAGAAATTGTTATCCATAAAATAACGATAGCTTTGGTCGTTATCACCGCTAAGACCTACATATTCATCAAGATTAACCGAAACGGTTTTCGAAAAATCAATATCGCCCTTTTCATACCAATTTATAAGCTGTTTATATGTACCGATTGGTGAAGAACCTGTTGCCAGACCTAAAACGCAGTCGGGCTTAATAATAACCTGTGCGGATATAATGTTTGCCGCCTGACGACTTAATTTTTCGTAACTATCTACTTTTATAAACTTCATTTTCATTCCCCTTTTGACATATTATAGTATAATTTTACCATACAAAAAGATTTTTTCAATAGTATTATAAGGTAATTTTATTTATTTTTGTTTAATGGATGAAAAAATATGCTAATAATCCAACAGATTTAAGTCTTCTTGCCGACTATAGCGATTATATGAGCAAATATTCTGATTTTGTAGAAGATTTTGAAAAGTGGGAAAGTGAAGATTTAAATTCTGCTGAACTCACAAATTACATTGATGTACAGGCAAGAGTAAGCAAAAAATTACTTGAAGTGGCACAAGCTCTCCTGCAGTAACAGTTATATATGTAATTTTAGTATTGCTCTGCATACACATTGTTGCTTTTGTTCTTGGTTGTTTATTCGGTTGGCTAGCCTATATAAGCAAAAAGACTACATTCCTATCCTTTTGGGATAAGCTTGTAGTCTTTTTTTATATCCTCTTTTTGAATTTTTAATGTGTTCTGAAGTCGAGTACGCCTAGGGGGTATTTTTCTTCTACAAGTCTGTCGAGCTCGGCTTCATCGGTAATTCCCGTTTCCTTAGAGATTAAATTGCCGTAAAGCTCGCGCCATAAATCCGAAAGGTCGGTATCAGCTTCCTTCATATCGGGCATTTCAAAGCCGGGCTTTAATATCTCGGCGGCATCTTCATATTTGCCCTGTTTCATAAGGGCATTTGCGTAATAAAGCTGAAGTCTGCCGTCATTTTTAACCATTTCGGGAGCATTTTCAAAGGCTTCAACCCAAAGCTCGGGTTTTTCTGCTCTAAGATAGGTGGTGGCGGCATCAAGCCAAATGCTACGGCAATTTTTTGTATATTTCAAAGCGGCGGTAATATACTCTACTGCCTTTTCGGTGTTCTGATACTCATTTCGCCAAAGCATTGCAAGATTGCGGTTTGCCCAGGCGTTTGGACGAATTTCCAAAGACTTTTCAAATGCCGATTTTGCTTCATCCAACATACCAACTGCATAACGCATTACACCAAGGTGCATATAGGAATACCAATTTTGATTTTCGCTATTTTCAAGAGATTTTTCAAGACGGCTAAGCCAAGCCTTATCTACAACATAGCCTTGTGGGAAATCCTCAATTCTTCTCTCGCTGAGCTTTCCGTTCTCTAAAAGACTCATCCACTCTCTTTGCGCTTCGGTCATAGAGAAGGTTGGAAATTCAAAGATATCTGAAAGGGAGTTTTCGTTATCGACTGTGCGTCGTGCGTTTTCAAGAGCACCCCAACCCGAGCCAATATGTAAAAATTCCAAAGCGGTAGCCTTTGCATCCTTAAGTGCATCAAGACTTGCGTTCATATTGCCATCAAAGATGCTGATTAATGCGTCTTCAACCTCTTTTATTGCGCCCGACCACTCGCCGTGCATTGCCTCAGCGCTTCCACTAAATGCTCCATAGCCTTCAACCCAAGTCCATACATCATCTTTAGGCATAGGAATATGCTCAAGCTGGGTTCTTGCCAAGCCTGCCTGAATTTCAATATATCCGCTGTTTTCTCCGTTGGAGAGGAAGTTGTTCCAGTTTTTACCGCCTGCACCCTGTCCCCAAACAAAAAGCTTTCTGCCTTTAAGCTCTTTTGTGGAGCATTGTAAAAGACCATAGCCATTCTTATCAACAGCGGTTATCCATTTTTGCTCCTCATCAGGAATACGGTAGAAGAAATCTAAGGAACGCTTTAAATTACCGGGATAGCTAACATCGGTATCTAAGGCATTAGGGATTTTTGCAGTATCTAAAATATAATGATTATTGCCAAAATAATTAATAAAGCTATCGGTGGTGGGAACAACAACACGGGTTTCAGCCGTTTCGGGAACGGCTATATTGCTCCACCAATACATCCAAATATCTTTACCTGTGCGGTTTTCAATTCTGGGACGAATGTAAAGCATTTTAGAATTTTCAGAAAGCCAAGCATCAAAGCCGTAAGCCACACCTCGAATACGCTCATACTCATAAAAACGAGCACCCTCGCTACCGTCCTCCATTTGAATTTTACGGGCAAAAATGCTATCGCAGGTAAGAGGATTATGTCCCTTTATGGAAACATTAAATTCCACACCGCCGCTAAACCAAGCATTGCGAAGCGCTAAGTTACCCGGCTGATATACGGGATTACAATAAAGCAAATCTACATTTTTTTCTTTATCTATAAGTGACCAAAGTCTGCCGCCCAATTCGGGTAAAAACACAGCCTTTAAAAACTTATTTTCCAAAACCACGGCATTATAAACCTTGTCGGCGCGGTTACGGTCGTATCCGTTTTGCTCCAAATAAGGAAGCAGGGTTGGAATCATTCCGTCGCCTATGTGCTTTTTATCCTCGGCTGTGACACTGTCGGTAACCTCTATTTTAGCGTGGATATAAGCGTTGTTTTTTATATCGGGCAAGGGACTTTCGATACCCATATTTGCCGACTCTATAACATAAGGCTGAACATAACATTTTGACATAACTAAATCATTCCTTTAGTCGATTTTTCTCTTGTGGATTTTCACAATATATCATTCTAATTATATTACCAACATTCACTCCGTTCAATGCACAAAAAATCCAAATTTTGTATTATTTGTCCATAATATTTTTAAAAAAGGTTAAAGTTCGCGGTGTTTTTTTACCGTTAATATTAACTTTACAACTAAAAGCTTCTTGTGATATAATAGTATATAATGCAAATGGCTTATTTGGAGATGATTGTATGCAGCTTTATCACGATGTTCAAATCGGTAAAATTTCCATAATTGTTCAAAAATCCGAAAATCCCAATTTTGAATTTAACTGTGTTAGCAGAAATTGGAATGGATTTATTTTTGTTGTTGATGGTGATGGTGAATTTATTGATTCATCCGGTACACACAAATTAAAAAAACATTCGGTTCTACTACTGCAAAATAAAGCAAAATACATATTTAGAGGCGGAAAAAACGGCATCAAATACATTACAACGGCATTAGAGCTGTATCCCGCAAACGGCTTTGAAGCACTAGAACTCCCCACCTTTTTAAATGCCGAAAAGCATCCTTATATTTTAAAGCACGCCGAAGATATGCTTAAAATTTGGGAAAGTCGCTCACCCTTTTATGTTATGGAAGCACGACTGCTTGCTGAGCGTATTCTTATTGAAATTATAAGAATTTTTTATAATCCCTCTACAGGCTTTGAGCTTGGCGGAAGACTCTCCCCTGCCCTCACATACATAAACCAAAATTATGATAAAAACATAACCAATGAACAGCTTGCCGCACTTTGTGATTTAAGTGCCACACATTTCAGACGACTTTTTAAAGAGCAAATGAAAATTTCACCTATGCAATATAGGGAAAATATCCGTTTACATTGGGCAATTAAAATGCTTGAAAGCCAAATGTTTACCATTTCAGAGGTAGCAGATAACCTTGGTTATTCAGATATTTACCATTTTAGCAAGGTTATAAAAAGGCACACGGGAAACCCACCATCTTTTTATAAAAAATAACAACCTGTCAAAAATAAACATTTATATGTCAAAAATAAACATATTCTTGCCTTTTTGTTGAAATAGCTTTAATTTTAATGTAAAATCAAGTAAAATAAATAACTTTTAGGGAGGAAAAATTTAATGAAAAAACTTTTATCACTAGCCTTAACCGTTTTGCTGATTGCTTGTACGGTTATAACACCAATGTCTGTTTCGGCTGAAACCACAGATTATGTGCTCGGAAACGAACTTGTTACAAATGGTGATTTTTCGGCATCAACCACAAACACGCTTTTAACCCCTGTATGTGGCAATAACACACATACCATCGCCGAGTATATTTCCATAACACCTAATCACTATAGCAAATGGATAAGGCCAACTGGTGGAGTTGCTTTTGCATCAGATGCTTATGCTAACCAAACCGCAACACCGTCTACAGAGGGCGAATACCCGATTTATTTTAAACAAAACGATACCGTTTTAGCTCAGCCCGACAATTCAGAAAATAATGTTTTGCGTGTTGTTCAGAGCACAATGCAGTATGTTGATGCAACAGCCAACACAAGCTACAAGTTTTCGTTTAAATATCGACTAGGCGGACAACAAGATTATTACTCCTCCGCAACCACTGCTAAAAAGCAATTAAAAATCCATCTTTCTTCCTTTACCCCAGTTAAATCCAACGGAGTATATACAGATAAAATAAGCTCTAGCACCGAAACCCTTATTCCCATAAAAAATGACGATTTTTCTTCTACTTGTGACGAAACTGTTGCTGTTTCAAATGGCTCTATTGTAATTACTGCCACACCTGATAACGAGTGGCACACTGCAGAATTCACCTTCACAACCGGTAACCGCAATTTAAATACCACCGCCGATTTTGATGCTGACGGTGACGGTAATATTGATGCTTCTTTATTGCCTATGCTTACCTTCTATCAGGAAATCGGTAGCTCTATAACAATTAACGATAGCAACTATATTCAAAACGCATTCTATTTAGACGATGTTTCTTTAAAAGAGGTTACATACCTTACCGATGTTATTGGCAATGCCGAATTTTACGATGCTAAAGGAACAAAAATTTTAAATTCAAACGAAATTGCCAAAATTTCCAAGGTTGTTAACGGAAACAATGTTACCGCTACCGCCAATAACGATTTAGAAAGCGGACTTACTTTTATTGGTTGGTACAAAAAAGGAGAATTATATTCCAATAATCAAACAATAACCGTAGCTATTGGTGATGAGATTTACATTCCTCACTATAAAAGTGTCAATCTTTTGGCTTCATCCGCATCTTTTGAAAACATCGAAGCGGGCACTTCAATGCGATATATTGAATATCATCCTGCAGAAGACGAAACCCCCAATTATCCCGAAGGTAATCTTTGGGGAATAGGTGCTGTTAACGGTTACTTAACATATGAATCTGCTGAAAAATTAACCTCACAAAGAGTTGCAACCTATGCAGAGGATATTTACGCTGCTGACGGTACAAAAGCCACGCAAACCTATTCTTACCGCAATGTAGGAAACTGGACCTCCTACACTAATGGCGTTACGGTTGTTAGCGGTGATGCACACACCGGCAACAATGCATTGCAAATTATCAATGCGGATATGACCTATGCTATGGGACTTGATGTAAATCCCAACACCGAATACACCTTAACCTATTATGTAAAGGATGCCACAGCTAATGTGACCACCACAAAGGGTTACGGTAGTGCTATTCTTTCAACAATCAACATAAGCGCAGGTGTTCACTCATCAGGTGGCGGTCAGGTTGCAATTGCCGCTAACCTACCCGAACATATTTTTGGTGGAAATCAATCCGGTGCGGCACCCTACACCATTACTTCCAATAAAATGAGCGATGTACCCGATACTTGGACAAAGGTTGAACACAAATTCAACTCAGGTATGCACGAAAAACTTTATTTCGCCGTAGGTAACAGAAGTTCAAGAAACACCTATGTTCTTTTGGATGATATTGTTCTGACACAAGAGGTTAAAGAAGCAGAAGTAACAGCTACCGCATCTGTAACATTTGTAGATCAAAAAGGCAATGATTTAAACGATACAAATTCTTACTCAAATATTACAGTTACTCCAAATGAAGATGGTACCAACACTCTTACAATAGATTATTCAAAGGATTTAGGTGCCTACACCTTCCTTGGATGGTATGATACTGAAGGAAATCAGGTTTGTGCAAACGAAACCTTCGACAATGCGCCGAAAGGCGAATATATAGCTAAAATTAAAAATTCCAATATGATGCCCGCCGCATCCTACGAAGGCTACGATGCAAATACATCTTTGAAGCATACCGATTCAACAGTTGATTTTGCAACAGGTGCTCTTTGGGGCGGTCAAGCAGGTGCAGGTTATAATAAACGCACCGTAGCAGGTACAGTTTACAATAATCAAGGAAACGCTTATACTCAAACTGCTTCAGGTTCATTCAGTAATGGAATTACCGCTACAGTAAGTGATGCTTTTGCTCATTCAGGTAAAAAATCTCTTTACATTTCTCAACAATATTGGGCATCAATAACCGCAATTGAAAATGTTAAGCCCGGTAAAGAATATACACTTTCCTATTGGGTAAAACGCGATCCCACACAGTCCGAACGCACAAAGCTCAAAACAGCCGCCGTTGTTACCACAGTTAATGTTGGAACAGGCGGTGCCACGGGAGTTAACCAATACCTATGCAACTACTACAATACATATGGTCTTGAGTTAACCGACGGCAAAACTTCCCTTTCAAACATAGATCTTTCAAGCGATAATTGGGTTCAGGTTAATATGACCTTTACCGTTCCCGAAAATGCCACAAATCTCAATACCGTTTATTTAGCATTAGATTCCAGCGGTAGTGATTCCTCCACCGTAATTAAATTCTATATTGATGACCTTACTGTTACAGAGCATTTTGACGGAATTAAAACCGCTTATAATGATGCCGCCGCTATCCGCACCGCAAATGCAAGCTCTACCGGTAAAAACGGTGTTCGTATCTACAACAAAATAGATAAAGATTTTATTACCGAATACGGCATTACCGAATACGGCTCGGTAGCCTCTCTTGCCTCAAAGGTTGATGGCGAACTCACAGTAGAAAGTGAATCTTCCGTTAAAGGTATTGCTTATAATAGCAAAACAGTAACCACTCCAATTCTTTTTGATGAGACCAATACTGCAAACATCTACACCGCATATCTTACAGGTATTCCCAAGAGTAATTATGACGATGAATACATTGTTCGTGCATATGCAATAGACGGTACAGGCACCGTTTATTATGGAGAACCCACAAGCTTTAGTGTGTTTGATGTTGCTCTTGCTATAGATAACGGAAACGGTACCTCGGTACAAACCGAAAATGATATCGCCGCATTTAAGGTATTTGCAGGTGGAAGGGATGGTAAATATACTATGTATGACAATTGGCTAAAAACATCCGAGCTTAAATTTGCAGGTAAACTCAGAAATATTGAAAAAGCAGAAGATACCCTTAGTGGCGATGCCCTCACTACCGCTTTAGAGGTTGACGGCTACTACGAGCCCTTCTTTGAAAGATCAATTGCCAATGTTGGCAACCGCGCAATGCTTAAGGCTATGTTTGAAAAAGCTCAGCGTGGCGAAGACATTACCGTTGTTGGTTTTGGCGGCTCTATCACTCAAAAAGCGGCTTGTACAAACGAGCTTGACAGCTATTCTCATCTTGTTGCTGTTTGGCTAAGAGAACAGTTCCCCAACATTACAGTTAACTGGTACAATGCAGGTATTGGCTCTACCACATCAGTTTTAGGTATTGCAAGAATGCAAGACCACGTTTTAGCATATAACCCCGACCTTGTTTTACTTGACTTTACCACCAATGACCAAACAAATGACTATCACGCAGGCTCTTACGAGGCAATTCTTCGCACACTTTACGAAAAGCAAATTGCCGTTGTTACTATTGCTTTTGGTAATGTAGACAGAGATGAATATAAGCTCGGCACCGACAAAAGAGGCACCAACCGTGAGGATTTACATGGTCCCGTAATGATTTATAACGACGTACCCGTTATTGATTACTACGGTGTAATGTGGGATTGCTATTTAGATGCCGACGGCGATGGATATAACGTAGATTCCGATGCCGCACATTGGAGAGTTCTTTGGAACGACTACATTCACCCCACCGAAATCGGTCACAAACTTGCAGGTAATGCAATTAACTACTATTTAGGCAAGGTATTAAACGATTTGAATGACATTACCGAAGAAGCAACCTGCCCCGAAACACCTTACGACAAATACACCGATTACTTTATGGGTGCTATGATGTACGGTGAAGCAAATATCGGTAATTTGCTTACAGCTTCTTCAAATGTTACAATTGGAACCTATTCCAACTATGATTCCACAACCGTTTCTAACTGGACAATCTGGCAGATTGAAGCCGGCGGATATGTTGAATTTACCATTGATAAGTGCAAGCTGTTTGCACTTATGAGCATCAACTGTCCCGAGGCTCCCATTGCTAAGATTTATGTAAACGGCACACTTGCCGCAACCCATACCGCATCCAGAACAGACGGTAACCTTAACTGGATGAACTTCATTAAATTCTTTGACGGAAACGAAACCGTTAAGGTTAAAATAGAATGTACAAGCGGTAGCTACCGTATTACATCCGCCCTTATTGCAAAATAAAAATTTAGTATAAAAAATAAGGATACTTCGGAGCTTTTTGAAGTATCCTTATTTTATTTTTTATTTTTTATTCTCAAGTCTCTGCAAAAAATAAATAAAACAAAATCCTGCAACAAATGTTAAAAGACAAATAGGGATATTTGTTCCTATTGGAAGCCCCGGAAAAAGTTCGGTTAAGGAACCAAGTAAAAATCCAAAAACAATTAAATATGTAGCTTCAGGATATTTTTTCATCGCTTTATCCATAAGCTTTGCAGAAACAAAGGTTCCAATCAATACACCTATGCCAAGTGGAATAAAAGGCACAATATTAAAGGTGTCTAGCGCAGAAATTACACTTGAGTAAAGTCCCAGCATTAAAAGAAGCTGTGAAACGCTTATTCCGGGAAGAATTAAACCAATGGCAATAATAACTCCTCCCGCGATTTGTAATAAAACATTACCTATGGTAAGTGTTTCGCTTGGAGTAAACACTCCTTCGGGAATTATAGCAATAAGCAAAACAAAAATCACGCCTATTACAGGGTAAATAATTGCATTAAGATTTAATTTTTTTACACCTGCGGTTTTATAAATCATTGGCACACCGCCTGCAACAGCTCCCAAAAAGAAATAACTTACCTGAAGCGGAAATGCCGACATAAGCGGCGTAATAATAAACTTTGCAAATAACGCGATGCCAAGAACCGAACCAATACAAAACTTGATTAAAAAAAGAATATTTTTAACAGGCTCTTTTTTTATGTTTGCAAGGCTTTCGATAAGGCGATTATAAATCCCCAATATCATCGCCATAGAGCCGCCGCTAACCCCCGGTACCATCATAGTACCGCCTATAAAAAAGCCTTTAAATATTACAAATAAAGATTTCAACATATTTTCAACCTACTCAAATTTAGTTCCGTCTGCCAAAAACAAGCCCGTACGAACAACTGTATAAAATCCATTATTACAATCTAAATCAGCTAAATATTTATCAATTAAAATCTTGGGGTTAATGTTATCCTCTCCACCTGCAGGAAGTCTTAAAGTGAGTTTTAGTTCTTCCGCTTCGGTTATATCAAAACTTTTGATTTTTTCAGCCAAATCCACCTCTTTCAAACCGCCTTTTTTCGTTTTTTTCGAAACGATAATTTCAGGCAAAGCTAAAAACTTATCTAAGCTTTCTTTTGTAGCGCCTGAATCAGCGAAAAAGGTAATCTCAAAATCCGCAAAGGCTATTTTTCCGCTTTTGAAAACGGGTTCCCTTAAAGCAATAATCTCAATACCCTCAGGGCAAACATCTGCAATCATTTTTTCGGCTAATTTAATATCAAAATCATCATTATCAAGCCTGAAATCCATAACCTCATACTCGCTTGAAAATCCAAGGGAAAGAGGAAGCGCAAAGGTTATGTATGGATGACGGTTATACCCTTCGGTATACCAAATAGGCACCTTTGAAAGGCGCAAAAGCCTTATCATAACGCGATTCATATCCAAATGCGACACAAAACGGAGAGGTCCGCTTTTTTTAAAGAACAATCTAACATTTTTCAAAGCAAACACCCTTTCCATACTTATTTGCACCGCAACCCGCACATTTTTCTCTGCAATTAGGGGTTGTGGAGGCACATTTTGCAAGTGAATATTCCTTAATTAAAAACGCCTTTGTAACACCATAATCTAAATGGTCCCAAGGATTAATTTCATTTACATCTCTTTCGCGGTTGGCATAAAATTCTGTAGAAAGTCCCGATTTACTGAAGGCTTCAAGCCACAAATCAAAGTTAAAGGCTTCACCCCAACCATCCATTTTAGCGCCCATTTTAAAGGCGGTTTCAATAACCTCACCTACCCTGCGGTCACCGCGGGCTAAAGCTCCCTCTAAAGCACTTGTGTCACTATCGTGCCAACTGAGTGAGATTTTTTTAGTTGTTATGCTATCTCTAAGTAACTGTTGACGGCGACGCATTTCATCCTTAGAAATCTGCTCGCAAAATTGGAAGGGAGTAAAGGGTTTTGGCACAAAGGTAGAAACGCTTATGGAAACATTAACACCCTTGCCCTTTGGTCTGCCATCAACATTATAATAAAGGTCAACAATTTTTTGTCCCAGCTTTGCAATGCCTATAATATCCTCGTCGGTTTCGGTAGGTAAACCTATCATAAAATAGAGCTTAACTGCGGTATAACCACCCGCAAAAGCAACAGCGCAGGATTTCATAATATCCTTTTCGGTTATGTTTTTATTTATAACATCACGAAGACGCTGAGTACCAGCCTCAGGGGCAAAAGTAAGACCGCTTTTTCTTATCATTTTCATTTTTTCAAGAAGCTCGGGAGAAAAATTGTCTATTCTAAGAGATGGCAAGGAAAGGCTTATTTTATCCTCATCCGTCCACTCAATCATTCTGGATAAAAGGGGTTCGATTTCGGTATAATCGCTTGTACTGAGTGATGAAAGTGACATTTCGTCATAACCCGTACTATCACAAAGAGCCTTCGCCTGAGAATTAATTACATCAGCTGATTTTTCTCTAACAGGACGATAAATAAAGCCTGCCTGACAAAATCTGCAACCGCGAATACAACCTCTGAAAATTTCCATAACAGCTCTGTCGTGTACAATTTCGGTAAAGGGTACAACAAAATTCTTTGGATAATAGGATTTATCCATATCCCTCATTATGCGTTTGTGGACAATTTCAGGCGCACCTTCCTTTGGGGTATATGAGATGATTTTGCCTTCAAAATCATACTCAACATCATAAAGTGACGGTACATAAACACCCTCAATTTTTGAGGCAAGTTTTAAAAATTCCTGCTTATCTGTTCCACCCTTAGCCTTATATTCTTTATAGAGGTCGATAACCTCTAAATCCACTTCCTCGCCCTCGCCAAGGAAGAAGATATCAACAAAATCTGCCAAAGGTTCAGGGTTACAGGCGCAAGGACCACCCGCCACAACCAAGGGAGTAAGGTCTTTGCGGTCGGCAGAACGAAGCGGGATTTTTGCTAAATCCAACATATTTAAAATATTTGTGTAGGAAAGCTCATACTGTAATGTAAAACCTATAAAATCAAATTCGCTTATAGGGTCGCGGCTTTCAAGAGCAAAAAGAGGAATATCCTCCCTACGCATAACCTCCTCAAAATCCATCCAAGGAGCAAAAACACGCTCACACCAAATATCCTCACGCTCGTTAAAAAGACCGTAAAGAATTTTCATTCCCAAATGGGACATACCTATTTCATATGTATCGGGAAAGCAAAAGGCAAACCTGACATCCACCTTTGATTTATCTTTAATAACGCTTCCCATTTCTCCGCCCGAATATCTACCGGGCTTTTGAACTGTTAAAAAAAGCTGTTCCAATCGCTTATTATCCACTTTGGCTCCTCCAAATTGCAATAGTTATCTTTATTTTACCTTATTTTTAAGAATTTTGCAATCATTCTTTTGCTTTTTTGAGATTAAAATGCCTAAAAAAAGATAAATTCCAAAAATAATAAGCGAAATATTGGTTTTTGTATCCTTTAGAACATAAAATCCAAAGGTAATTATAATAAAAATATTTGTAATAGAAATTATAAAGTTAACAGTACTTGCAATTTTAGGATTTAAAATTTTAAATAATATAACATTTAAAATATCCCCACCATCTAACCCCATAATTGGCAAAAGATTTAATGCACCAACAACAAGCATAACAAGACTGAAATTAAGCCAATACATTGTTCTGCAGAAAGAATACAAACAATAAAATAAAGCAAAAAGCAAAAAGTTAAACAGCGAGCCTGAAGCAAGCATTATAAGCTGTTGCTTTGTGGTTAAGACAAAATTCCCCACTATAGCCACTGCTCCGATTTTAAGCTCAACCCTTCCAGGCTTTGATTTAAAAGCCAAAAGACTAATTAAATGACCTATTTCGTGAAATGTAACGGCTAACATAGTAGGTAGCATAAGTCCCACCCTGTCAACATAAAGCATTAAACATATGACACCAACAAACCCTACAGATACCGCTAAATTTATACCGAAAATCTTAAACTTTATCATTGATTTTCTAATTCAATTAAAGGCGTGGGATCAATTTTTGTATCACCTATTCGTATTTCAAAATGAAGATGTGGCCCTGTAGAACGCCCTGTGCTTCCAACTGTGGCTATACAATCTCCCGCCATTACGCTTTGACCCTTAACTACATTTAAAGCTTCACAATGAGCGTAAAGAGTTTTAAATCCACCGTGATTAATGATTATGTAATTACCGTAATCACCGCCCGATTTTTCTGACAGCTCCACAACACCTGAAAGCGCCGCCTTTATAAGGGTACCTTCTTCGGCTGCGATATCCACACCGCTATGAAATGACCTATCACCCGTAAATGGGTCGGTTCGATAACCGTAACCCGAGGTCAGCTTACCCGAAAGAGGAAGCACAAAACCACCCGAAAAATCTGTGGTACTTACTTCTAATGGACCGCCTACACCATTTGAATTGGCTGAATTACCAAGAACTAAAGAAATATTGGTATCCTCGTTTAAATTTTTATCATACCAAGTTTTTATTTCGCCAAAATAATCACCAAAAAAGGTTTTGGTGATTAGGCAAAACAAAAGCACCGCCACACATATAACTCCCTGTAAAATGAAAATTGCCATATGAAAATCGAATTTTTTGTGTTGGTATACCTCTGAGTTCTCCTCTGTTTTCTCCATCTCAGGTGAATTCAAATATTCCTGCTCCATTTTTAACTCCTCCATACATTTTTATTTAATTGTATGATATAAAGGCGCAAAAAATACAGGATAAATAAAGGGGGTATAAAAAACAAATGCCATAAATTGGGGTTTTTAAAGGCAAAACGCAGAATTCAAAATGCAAAATTTTAAGCGATAAATTGAACGCTGGGCGTTTTTATTGCGGGATGGTTTTAATCTTTTGGCTATAACTCGTTTCCGCGCCCAAAAGGTCACAGATAAATTGAAATTTGAAAATGAGATTGTATTAAACAGATGTAGGGAACGACCTGCGTGTCGTTCCGTGAAAAAATGCGGTAATTATGCGGAACAACACATAGGTTGTTCCCTACAATATCGGTTAAATTATCTAGCATCTAGTATCTAATGTCTAGCATCTAAACAGGGAAGAAGCGAAAATTCTCACTTCTTCCCTGTTTATTTTTAGGCTAATTTTTCTGATTTTACAAAATTTTAAAAAACCCGAGTTTTTTTGCAGCCCCTTATTACATTTTTTAAATAGTTACGATTTGGGGCTTTCCTATATAGTTTAGGCTAAATTTCTTTACCATTTCGCTTGCGTATATTAAAGACTCACCATCGTAGGCGTTTTGGGTATCGTGCGCATCAAAGCCAAAGGTAACGGGCGCCCCAGCCTCACCTACAATCTGCCAAAAAATATCGTTAGGATAATTTCTTGTGCTACGAATTCCCAAAAAGTTAATTTCAAGGGGAATATCTAAACTTTTTGATGCCTCGCAAAGTCTTTTACATTCTTCTTTATAAACTTCAGTATCGCCCACAAAATTAAAAATATCGGGATGGGCTACATAGGTAAATACACCTGTTTTCATTGCCGAAATAAGGGTAGAAACATATTCCTTAAGCTCCTCGACGCTTTCGTTTTGCTTAATTGTTGGAAAAACGCCTGTGTTTTCAGGTTTGATATAATGTTGCCCCAAAATCAGGTATTCTGCGCCGTATTCTTTTGCCTCTTTTAAGGTTCTTTCGAAATATTCGGGATAATACTCCATTTCAAAACCGACTTTTATTTCTATTTTATCCTTATATTTTTCGGCAAGAGCCTTTATTTCATCACAATACGCCCTACCGTCGCAAACAGGGATTCTGTGCCCCGATTCCTTACCGTCAGGGAATTTAAGGGGAATATGGTCTGAAAATCCCATATATTTTATACCGTTTTCAATTGCTCTTATTACATATTCTTCTTCACTGCCCGAAGCGTGACCGCATCTGACGGTATGTGTATGATAATTATAATCCATTAGTTAAAGATTTCCCTTCCCAATCAGAATCAATATTGATACCCATAATGGAAGCAATAGTAGGTGCAATATCTAAAAGTGAGGCATTTTCTATATTTTCGCCCGGAACAAAATCCGAACCATAGAAAAACAGAGGAATGGTCATATCCTCAGGTAACTCGGTTCCGTGTGAACGGTCGTGACCGCCATGGTCAGCCATAATAATTACAGAATATTCCTCACCGAACTTTTCAATTATTCTTTTAACATTATCTATTGCGATTGAAATTCTTCTAAGATATTCTTCACTCATCCAGCCGTTATCGTGACCGCCCTTTTCGTCGGTTTCCACCATATACAGGAAAACAAAGTCAGGCTTATGCTGAGATATTACTTTTTCTGCCTCATCGGTAAGCACAGTATCGCCGCTTTCCTGCATATACGCATTAATGTATGTAGCGAATTTAAGAGTTCCGGGAGAAGCAATATCTCTAAGAGGCTCCCATCCGTAAAACATAGCAGAAACGCCGCCTGCGGCATTTATTTTTTCAAAAATACCGTTAACGGGACGAACCTGAGGCACATAGGTGTTGGTTAAAATTCCGTGCCGCTGAGGGATTACTGAATGAGTCATAGAAAAATGACAAGGAAAGGTTACTGATGGAGTCATAGAACGGGCATTGTAAGTATAGCTGCAGATTTTTTCAAGCTCGCTAAGATACTCGTTGCCACAGGCTTTTAATCCGTCAGGCCGCATACCATCAATAGAAATCAAAATCACTTTTTTATTCATAAAATCACCGCCTGGAAAAATTTAAAATTTATTGGTATGGATAAAGTGAATTTAACTATCCAATTTTTAGCCTTCAAACATATACCTGACTTCTTTAGTATCCGAAAGACCGCTTGGCTTTATTTTGCTATCTGCCATAAAGCCCGATTTTTCATAAAATCCTCTAGCACGATTATTTTCTTCCAATACCCAAAGAGAAATATTATCATATCCCCTACTTTTAATTTCTTTTTTAATCCAATCCATAGCTTGTTTTCCATAGCCCTTGCCAACATATTCGGGATTAAGATACAAACCGACTAATTCATAAAAAGAATTTTTTAAATCCTCATCCCTAGCAATAGCAATAGTAAAAAAGCCGATAATATTATCATCAAGTGTAATTACATAATGTGAATCAATGTTATTGGCAAGCATTTTGTTCCAAATCATCGGCCATCGGACATTATGTTCATCAATAATTTCTTTTGGAACTATATTACTATAAGCAAAGTTCCAAGACTCAGCGTGAATGTTTGCACAATATTTTGCATCATCTAATGTCGCAAGTCTTATATTGAATTCCATAATTTCACCGCCCTTCATATCATCAACAAGCAAAAACTAATTTAATTCTATAGTCGTTTCGGTTTCAAGATATTCTTTACCTTTTAAATATACTATTTTATCTTTACTATCATCTGATTTTTCAAAATTCACCACAGGATCAGTTACTTGAGATACATCTTCAAGTGCTATTGTTTTATAACATTTATAATGCATATCATAACAAAAATACATTTTTTCATTTTTGCATCCCTGCCTATAATTGATTATAAAATATTATAGATTATATATCAAGTTACAATTTTTTAACTTAAAATTATAGACTTAATGACACGAATGGAATGTGCCTGAAAACCGGAAATTTTCATTAAAAATTATACATATTTTGAAAAAACATCTACATATCGAGCGCCAAATGTAACAGATGTAATCTGCGAATAAGGGATTTCATAATATTCGTCTTGCCAAATCCCATCCGCATCAAAATGTTTGAAAATTACTTTTGTTTTTAACACCTTCTCAATTTTTCCTATTGCAAATTCACATTCATCATAAACAAGGCTTTCCTTTTCGATGATAATATTGAAATCAAAATTTGACAAAGACTCAAATACCGAATGCCAATCTGTAATATTTATATCAGGCGTTTTTATGTTTTTTAATATGCCTTCTGAGTTTATTATTTCTAATAACTTACCATCCTTAATTTCTGCTTTTTTAATATCACAGAATCGTCTTATTGAAAAACCG
This sequence comes from Oscillospiraceae bacterium, assembly GCA_015065925.1. GTDB lineage: Bacteria > Bacillota > Clostridia > Oscillospirales > Acutalibacteraceae > UMGS1279. The sequence continues at coordinate 4,017 of SVPL01000045.1, read as the reverse complement.
TTAAGAATAAAATCGTCTTCTACTGCGCCAAGGAAAAGTTTATCACTAGCAATTAAAGGGAAAAAATATTCATAATTATAATCATATTTAAATAACACACTACATAATTTTGGGGTATTTATAGCTGATTTTATCAACTCAATAATTTCAGTTTTTTTCAAAGTTCTCACCCTCTTTTTAACCTATAGAATACAAAAACATATTTTTAGAAATTAAATAAAATGATATTTATCTTCACCAACAAAAGGACGTATATCTGTTTTATCACTACAAAAAGGGATTATTTTTTCTACAACTTCAAAATAATCTTTTCCAATAATAAAGGTTTTTATCATTTTCCCTCTTAGTCTTTTCCTACACTCGTTTTTAGCCTGACATTTATGCTCAGAAAAGTATAAATACTAGGTATTTCCCTCATATCGCGTCTGACAACAATAGGAAATTCCCACAATAGCCATAAATACTGCACCTATTCCAATAAATATAAAAATCTTATTGCTCTTAATTGTTATTTTATCTTGAGATTTAGAAAATTCAAACATTTTATCATCACCTCGGGTGTATTATATGCTTGTGTTAAATTAGGGACAAATTTACTTGTCGAAGTCGAATAATTCTAAATGCAGTTTTCCGGACTTCTCATAAATTGTACCGTCATCTTCCCAATAAACATGATTGAACAACGAATAATAAATCGTTTCTCCGTCGGTATAATAGTCGTAAGAATCTTTATACGGTTTCAATTCTTCGTTTTCATCGAAATAAAAATAACCATCTTCACTCAAATAGCAGTAGTCGCTATCATAAGATTTTCCATTTTGATCTATATAAGAGCCAGTTGTAAACCAAGCGTCTTCGTGAGTATATATATTCCCTTGCTTATCGTACAGCGGAACATCATACAAGTCGTCATATTCATTTCCGTGGACATCGTAAAAAGTCGCAAGAGGTTCTCCATCAATTTCGCTTTTTATGTAGCCAATCCCCATAGAAATAACCGATACAATCATCAAAATAGCCGAAAGAACAAACGCTATAATTGATGTAATTAGAAAAGGTGTACTTCCTTTAACTCTAACTATTTCTTTTTTTGATATCCATCGACGATAAGCTTCAAAGGCAATTCTTGCTATAATTGGAGAAAAACAAATTGCGACAATCCATAAAAATTTGTGGTTATCCTGTCTTGCTTTTAAAAGCTTATATGTAGAAATAACCATAAACAAGATTGCTAATGAACGAAGGATAGGAACAATAATCAAATAACCCATTGCACCTGTGGTGAAAAGTCCTTGAGAAATATTATCAAACATATTTTTACACCTCGATTAAATTCATATATACTGAATTTATTATAATATAACATTTTTCTATTAATTTTTCAAGTTATATATGAGAATAGAGTTATCCCGAAATTACGAGATAACTCTATTTTTGATGGTATGACAAAAATCATACCTACACTTTAAAAATCATACCATAAGAGATTCTGTTAAAAACTTTGTTTTTAAGCAGTAAATATGCCTAAAGTATGATGGTTATTCCTGCCTTGCCTTTTCAACACAAAATATAATCATTGATTTTATTTTTCAACAACTAACAGAACACCTTCCGGTCCAACTCGTTTTTCCGGCTCTGTTAAAATGTTTTCTGCAATACATTTTTCAATCAAATCATTCAAAACATTTATTCCCGCTACCAATAGATTATATGATTTGTATTCATTTAGAAGGTGCTTTTGAATATGCGACACCATATAATCGTGCAATTCTACAGCAATTTCATTACAGATGTCTTCAACAGAATCATAATATCCTCGAAGAAGATTGCGGTATTTTTCCCACTCCTTAAACTCAATAGTGATTATTCGTGGTTCTAAAATATCTCCCTCTTTTCGCAAAAATCCACATTCGATTGCTTTAGCCGCAATTTCCTTTTGATTTTCGTTTAAGTCATTTACAGACAGTCCGCCAATCGCTTTTAATGTAATACTCATTTTTTCATTATTGGTTATGTCCTGACCGGCATAAAAATGTCTGTCAATCCTTTTGCCATAGATATTACGAATAAAGACATAAGAATAATTGCAAAAGTTCCTTGTCTCATTGCCGTCACAACCATAAAACCTCCCACCGTAAGGTGTACCATCTTCAACAGCTACAGCGACGGTCGTGAAATTTCGTTCAGGTTTTTCAATGTCGTTAAAGAACTTTTCTTCGAGTATATCGTCAACACGCTCTTTTATAAACCATACAGATTCGTTTATCAAAGACCAAAGAATAAATCTCAAGTCTGTTTGTGGACTCAAATATGGGAAACTCAAAAAACTTTCTTTAGTATCAGTCAAATGCTTCTTAAGTTTTGCGGAAAATTTGTCCAAATGTTTTGTATATATTTCTCCAACTTCATCAAACTCGTGGTTATCAACGATAATTACGTTGGCAATATACTTTTCTCCTTCTTTCCGAAGAAGTCCGTAACTACCGTTTTCGCCTTTAATTTGAATATCAAGTTCATCTTCAATATAAGGCATAGGAACGCATAATTCTTCTGATAACTCTTTCGCACTCTTGGCCTTATCTTTACACGCATAAACGATATTTTGGGATAAAATACGCTCCGCCTTTGTTCGTGGGTCATTTCCTCGCGGATTACCTGTGCCTATAAACGCCAACGAAACAGGTTTTAAAGATAAATTTCTATTACTCATAGTTTCAACCTCTTTTCTGACTGTATTACGTGCAGAAAACAAACGTTGTTTTACTGCTGTTTCATTGATACCGAGTTTTAAGGCAATATCCTTAACCTTCATTTCATCAAGGTAGTACAGCACCATAACCTCTCGATATGCTTTGGATAGAAAAGAAATCTCTGCAAAGATTTTCTTTATCTGTTCCTGTTCGGCTACTTCTTCTATAAAGCTATCAATTTCATTTTCTTTTGCTGCCAACAACAGGTCAGTATTTTCAATGCTTATAGTTTGTCGTGTTTGATTTCTTTTTTTAGAGTAATCGGCATACACTCTCCGTGCTATCGTCCAAACAAAAGCGTAGAAGTTTTCTACATTTCCCTGATTATGTACGGCAGATATTACGGCGAGAATGATGTCCGAACATAAATCCTCAGCTTCATATGAAGTGTTGCATCTTCGGTATGAGAATTGATAGATTTTATCGAGGAACTCTTTGTCACCGATAAGTTTTAATATTTCGTTTGTTTTCATTTTGCACCCTTGCTTCAATCATGATTGTTACGCCTATATAGTCGGCAAAATTAGAGGTTGGTTAGGTAGTTTTTATAATTATAACACAAAATTAAATTTTTGTCCCTATTGTAGCACAAGCATAGCATAAAAGCGGAAATAAATCAATACGGAGAGGTGTATGTAATCCGTCGAAGACGGAATGTCATCACACCGTAAAGTGTGGATGCAATAATTTTCGTGAGAAAATGTATGTAATCACGGCAACGCCGTGAATGTAATCCACCGCAGGTGGTATGGCATCATCACAAAGTGATGTATGTAATCAATCCGAAGACAGAAACATACAAGCCTTGCGGCTTGATGACATACCGTTTGCAACGCAAACGGATTACATACTCGCTTACGCGAGATTACATACCAATCCTTCGGATTGGATAACAAAAAAAGAACGAAGCTTTTCACTTCGTTCTTTTTTGTGTTGGCATCGCCCTATTTTCCCGGGCCGCTTCCAGCCAAGTATTTTCGGCACTGATGAGCTTAACTTCTGTGTTCGGAATGGGAACAGGTGGACCCTCACCGCCATTGACACCAACTATTTATATTATACACTAAGTTTCCTTAGAATACAATACCTTTTTTAACTTTTTTTCGTACCCTGAAAACTGAATAAAGTAAAGGAAGTTAATTAAGAAGGAGGTAAAAACCATAATTTAGGTTAAGCCCTCGGTCTATTAGTACTGCCTAGCTGAACATATCACTATGCTTACACATGCAGCCTATCAACCCGGTAGTCTTCCGGGGACCTTACTAGC
>SVPL01000044.1 GCA_015065925.1 Oscillospiraceae bacterium | reverse complement strand
TTAAACAGATGTAGGGAACGGCCAGCGTGCCGTTCCTAAAAAATGTGGTAATTATACGGAACAACACATTGGTTGTTCCCTACGCGTTTGAAAGGCGTTTCGCCTTTCAAACTACAATTTATCGGTTAAATAATTAATTTTCAATTTTCCATTTTCAAATTTCAATTCATCTAGCATCTAGTGTCTAATATCTACATATAAAACGGGGAAGAAATGAAAAAATCACTTCTTCCCCATTTATTTTTACTAATTTTCTGGTTTTATAAAATTTTGAAAGGTATGTGTTTTTTACAGTCCCTTTTTTATTCCTATAGAACCTGCTTTAAAAGGTGGTTATTGGCTATGGCTGCTTTACATCTGTATATACAATCACGCCGTATGGTGGGATTGTATCCGAAATGGTATTGTTAACCGAAATGGTTGCATCTGCCTTAATGGGCTGCGGTTTTTCGGTTGGAACACAGCTTTCGGGATTGAAGACATATCTCTGCAAATCTGCCGAAATGGGATTTTCAAGGGTGAGATTAAACTCATCGGCAACCTCTTTATTATTTACAACAATAACTGTTATTTCCCCTTCGGGAGAAATAGCTAATGTTGTGTGCAGGCAATCTCTGCCTATTCCCTCAAAAACCGTAGAATTAGCCTTAACATAACGGCTGATAAGGGAAAATGCATAATATGATTTATGTGGCACCAAGGTGCGGGTTAAAATAGGCATTACACCGTAGCGGTGGTCACCGTCCACAAAGCAGTCGGCGGTGTTTGCGTGGTTATTAGGCCATTGCTGGTCAAATAATGTCCACATTAAAGAGAAATCTGCGCCTGCGTTCATAAATGCTACGGCGGCGGTTACTATGCCTGAGCCGTGTGAGTCGCGGGAAAAATCTCGGTCATAGGCTACCTGATATTCGTCATAAACATAGCCCTTACCCTTCGGCACATATTCCATTCCCTGCTTACACCACATATACCAATCCTCATAAAGGTCTACAGTACCTGTAGCATAAAGCAAACGCCAACCATTCATACAATCGGAAAAATCGCCGTTTTCCAAAACAACCTTTCCGCTTTCGCTTTCTATAAGAGTGATGTTTTCGATGGCAACCATACCGTAATTACGCATATCATTAAAAACGCCTATAACACCCTTTGTGTCCTCACCGCTTGAAAACTCTGTCTGGAAGGTCTGATAGGTAGCTTTGAGCTCATTCTGCTTTACTGCACGGGCGCTTGTTGGGGTTAGATAATCTGCTACTCCCGACCTGCCGCTGGCGTGTACATCATTGCGTCCGCTATATTTAAACACACCAAAATGCACTGCCGCAGCATCGGGCTCCTCACCCTTAGCCTCAAAAAGCATATCCACCAAAACCTTGTACTCGGTGTTAGGCTTTAGGTCAATAGTACGGCAAAAGCGTCCACCCGCAAGGGACATACTAATAGCCGCCTTACCCGTTTTTACATATTTGCGTTTAAGGGGCTCGGCAAAGGGGTAAACGTGGCAGGAGAAAATATCAATAACATCCTCGGGAGTGTTTTCCACCGCCCATTTAAGCATATCCCCCGCCCTGCCTGACGGGGCTTCATTGGGACTAGATGCCTCTTGCGGTCCCATTAGCTTTACCAATCCGCGACGGTTATCACGCACCAACGCCTTATGCGCCGCTACAGCCGCATCTCTCCAGCTTTCATAGGGCTTTGATGGATCATCTTTACCTTTGCCCTCGGCTTCGGTATAAAGCGCCAGAATTTTAATGTTGGTAAATCCGCGAACCTCAATAAGCTGATGGACGGTTTCGCTAACCCAGTCACCGTAATTGTTTACGGTTGCCTGCCAATCATCGGGAACAATAAAGGGGCATCTTGAAAAGGTAGGAGGAATATTAGTCCAGCCCTTGCCGTTTAAGTCACCGGGGGAGCACCAGCCTGTGTTCACAATAACATCTATATTACGCTCCTGCATACGCTTTAGCCACGCATAAAAAGCCTGCATAACCTCATTTTCCCAATTCCATACTTGGTTTTCTTCATCCCAAGCCCACCAAGTATAAAACGTACGGGCAAGCTTTAATTTCATATCGGCAGCGCGGTCGGCTTCTATGTCACAAAGCTCTTTTGTATAAATTCTGCCCATATGGTCGGGCATTGCGGCATATCCGTGGTAAATAGCGCCATTACCCATAAAACAATTTTGTACGGCAATGTTGTTTTTGATTTTTAAATTTTGCATAAAGAAGCACCTCTTTTTATAAAAACCCGAAACCACATTCGATTGCGGGTTTTAGCTCTTATACTATCCTTTGATTGTTGTGTATACTGCTACTGTACCGCTTGGTAAGGTATCTGTAAATCTGTCCTGAACATCAACATAAACCTTATCTACGGTTGCAAGCTCTGCGTAAGCATCGGGTACTAAATCGTTAGAGGATTCAGCGTGTCTGTAAAGGGTTTTACCAAGAGCTTTTTCAAAATCAACGGTAAAGGTTTTTTCCTCAATATCGGCATTTACAACGGTAATTGTCCAGTTGCCGTCTTTAAGCTTTACGGCATTAATGTAAAGACCTGAGAGCCAATATTCATCCTCAAGGTTGGTTTTGTAAACAGTTCCGTCCTTATAGCCGTTGTATTTACCGTAAAGACCGTACATATAATAGCTTGGGCGGGGAATGGTAGACATAAAGAGTGACGGTGCGTGACCGCACATATGAATACCCTTATAGAATTCACTACCGGTGTTGGTTTGGTCGGTCCATAATTGGTCAAAGCTCTGCCAGGTGGAAATATTGCTAACGCCATACTGAGCAGCGGCAATAGCGGCAACTATACCCTGAACGCCGTGCCAAGCACTTCCCTGACCATCAGCCGTTAAAACACCTGAATCCCTTGTTTGGAATTCATCCATCCAGAATTCGGTTTTACCGTAAAGATTTTTTTCTTTAAGGGGCTGAACGTATCCCTCAAAAATAGGTGCATAAATATCATAGTAGGTGTTATCAATAATTGATTTGCCAGTAGGATAACTGTGAGTTCCAAGTACGTCAAAAAGTTCGGTATCTCTTTCCAAAATATATCTGAGCATATAGGGATATGCAGATGCCTGAAGGGGGCCTGTATGCTTTGCCCAATCGGCAACACCGTGCTTTTTAAGGGTGTTTTTAATGGCCTGAGAGGTGACCAAATATTTACCGTAATGCTCCTCACGAACCTCGGTGGGGGTACTGTCCCAATAGGAGCAGGATTCTGTGAAATAGAACAAATGGCTTACGTTGTTTATACCGCGACTTTTAAGTTCCTTTAAAAGTTTTGCGTAAGTGTCACCATAGCGTACGCCCGCCTTAACAAAGCGAAGGTTCTCTTCTTTTACCTTACTTGCATCGTAAAAGGCTTCCTCGCCATTAATATGCTCACCGTTACCAAGCAAATATTCTGCTTCGGAAATACTTGTGTTAGCATTAGCAAGCAAGCCCGAAAAATGCCAGCCTACCTGCAAAGCAATTTCCATACCGCGGTCTTGAAGGGCTTTGCAATAGGTGTAGAAATAATTAGCTCTGTCGGTGTTAAAATCCCAATTTCCTTTGGTTGCAGACCAAATCCACTTGGTATCAAAACGGGTACGGCAAAAATGTATGCCTGTATCCTGAAGACGGTCTAACTCAAGACTTAACATATCATCAGTATAAACGCGACCTGATTTATCGTCCTTCATATAACCGAAAGCGTGATAAACGGTGGAACTTACACCGCGATAGTGGGTTTGAACGGGAGCCTGACCGTTATAAACCTCAAGCTCGTAAATTTCGGGTTCTTCCAAAGACTCCTCATCATCAAAATCTCCGAAATCTTCATCACCAAAATCTTCGGTTTCACCGTCTTCTATTTCTTCTGTAGGTTCATCATTTGGCTCGGTAGACTCGGTATTATCATCAGAAGTGGTTTGCTCACTTTGGTTAGAGGAGGTTTCGGCAACATCCTTTTTACTGCATCCGCCAAACAAAGCAAGGCAAAGAGTAATCGCTATAACAATACAAATAAGTTTAATTAAAAGATTATTTCTAGTCATTTGCTTCTACCTCCTTTTTGCGAAATAACACAAGAGTTGCTGATGCCAATAGAGTGATAACAATTGCCAATACGGCGGTTGTTGCTGAGTCGCCCGTTGCGGGAGAGTCGGTATCAATTATATTGCCGTTTTCATCAAATCCTCCGTTATAAACAAGCAACGCGGGGTCTATGTTGTCATAATCGAATTTCACGGGCGCTTCGTAACGGTTGGGATCATTTTCATACTTAAAGTCCTCATGGCAGAGGGATAAAGTATCAACGTCCAGATTGCCATTTGTAGCTTCGATTACCAAATAGGTAATTCCCGAAGCATTTGCGCGGAAGCTAAAGCCCGACCTACTCCATTTATTGGAATTTGAGGTTACCGACGAAGCTGGGTTATCATTATCATCTAAGAAGTAAACCTCTGTAGGTTCTACCATAGTTGCAAGGGAAACTCTGCCGTTACCGCGCACCGATGCGGCAAAGTAGTACACCTGACCAGCCTCAAGAGAAATAGGCATAACATATTTTTCACCCTTAGAAAGGCTTAAATAATATTTACCTGTATCTGCCTCGGACTTATTATTTTTAACCTGCATATTTTCTAATAAGCCTACCCAGTTATCGGTGCCAACCTGTTTTTCAAAGCCCGCATTGGGAATAATGTTAAAGAATTCTTCGCAGAAAAGATATTCTGTATCTGCTTCAATTACGGGGTCGGGGGCAACCGTTACGGTAATATCATCAATGTAGAAATCACCATTTGTTTTGCCTAAGATATTTGCAATTACGGTTTTTACAACATGGGTTTGCTCTGCGGTAAAGGTAAACTGTAGCTTTTGCCAACCGCTACCGCTATGCTCATAACCCTGCTTTTCGCAGTATGCGCCATATTTGGTTATTTCGTAAATGGTACTGAAATAAGCGGGACGGTTAGGTGCCACATAAACGGTATCATTAGTTTTTACATACAAGGTTAATCTGTAGTTGGAATTTGCAATAACCCCGTAACCTAAATAAGCTTCATCAAGGAAGGTTACGGCATCGTTTACTGAGTTTGCCTTAAAATGCAAGGATTTATTACCGCTGTGAACATTTTTGTCTGTGACTCCGTTTGCAGTATATATTTCATAGGCGGTTTTATTTTCATCACGCAAAGCAAAACGCTCGGTTTCAAAATCCACCGTTTCAATAACTGCGTCAACAGGTGATGGATATTCAGTAATTACCACATCATCAACCAATCCCATAGGCTCCATAGAGGCAAACATTAAATTAGCATCGGGATGAGCGCCCATATAGAAATCGAAGGAATAATTTTCCCAATCAGAGGAATTTGTAATTACATAGCTCTTGGAGGAAAGGGTGTTCATAACACTTGGAGCTTTTGCCGAAACATCAGTAACACCCGCAAAAACCTTACCCTTTGCACGGAAAGAAATGTTGTATTTCTTTTGTATACCGAAGTTTATGCTTTGATATGCAGTAGCACCTGCTTCGTTAAGCTGTAATGCACCCTCACTTGCAGTTCCGTTGCCAAGCCAATAGGTAGTGCCATCCTCAAAATCGGCATTACCAACCTCGGGTACCGTAATATATTCAAACAGGCTGATATTATCAAGGTAAATCACAGGCCCTACCTTAGTATATCCGTAATAGCTTAAGGCAAGGTTTACGGCGGTTGCGTCACCTGTACTAAAATAAAGCTCTATTTTATACCATCCGCCGCCACAGGGAATACTGTAAGGATAATCGGCATAGATGTTAGCCTTAGCGGAATAGTTTGTTTCGGATGCAGAAACTATACCGAATGGGCATATTCTGGAATCTACATAATTTCCGTTCTCGTCCTTGTGATTTTCGTCCTCCATTCCCACATATTCGGGGTAATTTACATAGAAGGAAAGCTTGTAATTTGTGTTGGAGTTTAAGCCTGTTAAGGGCAAAATGCTATTTTGATACATAGCATACACCTTTAAGGAGTAATCACCCTCATAGGCAATAGCATCGCTTCTTTGGTATGAACACCAGGTTTGCACACTACCTGTATCCTCGCTTGTAGCGTACCAACCCTTAATGCTGCCCTGCTCAAAGGTGCCATCCTGACCTTTGGCGGCAAAAACCTCATAACCGGGTTTGTTGTAGCCATCAAAATTGGCTTTGATTTTCATATCACTATCAACTGTGAATTTATATTCGCTTTCGGTTGAAAGAATATTGTTTTTATCGTCCACCCAATTTCTGAAGGTATTACCGTCATTAGGTGTAGCGGTTACTGTAACGGCAGTACCCTTTGCCAAGGTTCCGCTATCGCTGGCGAAGGCAGTACCGCCTAAATCGGCAGAAACCTCTAAATCGGCAGGACGGAATAATGCAAAATCATCCACCCAAAGCTTGTTGCTTTGACCTAAAGGATTAATCCAAAGGGTAACTGCGGTGTTTTCACCCGAATTGAATTTTATAACAACCTCCTGCCACTCGTCGGACGGGGTAATGATGTTGCCTTTACCAAGCGCTTTGGAGCCGGCAACCTCAGACTTGCCCTCAACCGCATCTTCGCCTGCGGGCAAAACATAGCTTGCTACGCTTAAATCAGAGGTTGGATCTACATAAGCCCAGAAGCTTATTGCATAATCGGTGTTCTTTTCAAGACCGTCGAAGGTGCGTCCCGAGAAAGAATACATTGCATATACGTGAAGTGACTTTTTACCTGTGCGAGATATGTTTTCTGCAACTGCTAAATTCTGCCAATCCAATGTACTGGAGCTTTGAATTTTATAAAGAGGATCATTTATAACCTCTGCGCCGTCATTAAAATAAACAAGCTTTCCGCTTGAATTTTCCATACCTGCGTTTTCTACTGCGGGGGTACCACTAACAAATTTAGCAATGGGAGAAGCGAAGGTATCATCCACCAAATAATCAAAGCTCATATCTGCCGATAAAAGAGTTGTGCCGTCGGCTGCATACCAACCCTCAAAGGTATTGCCCTTAAAGGGAGTTGCGGTAAAGGTAATGCTTGAACCTACCTGACCCAGCTCTGTAGCAGGTGTTACCGAGCCTAGGTTAGCGTCAAACTGAGGCGCGATTTTGGTTGCGATTTTTTCTAGTTTAAAGTTACGGAATTCGGCTTCCAAAACATAGTTCAGTGCAAAAAGCAGAGTGTAATTGGTTTGATTTGAACTATCAAATTCATAAGAGATTACCGACTCCCACTCGCCTGTGGTTTCAACATTTTTTGCAACTGTGGTGCCTTTTGAATTTAAATCTATAATACCGTTATTTATATTTGCCTGGTCATCACGCATAATGGCAAAATCGTCATTATTAACAAGCTGAATAACGGCAATGCTCTTTTGTTGCCCTACCATAGAGGGATTAAGCTTAATCTTATAGTCAAAGGATAAGCGATATATGGTATTTTGCTCCAGCTCGGGCATTTCAATTGCAAATTTAGTATACCAAGGATTTCCAACCGTGGTAACGCCCTCTGAGGTTTCAAAGGTGCATCCACCCTCTAGCTTTGTGAAATTAGAAGCGCTTAGACCATCCCAAAGATTGGCGCAGTTTTCAAAAACCGCCTTAACCGATACATCTGCCTTTGGCATAACAAAGGTGGTAGAAATTGCATCGGGGTTCTCAAGTGTTACTCCGCCCGAAACAACCTCCCAAGATTTGAACTGTTTGCCAAGAGGAGGCTCGGCAGTGATGGTAACGGTCTCACCCTCTTGTGCGCGAGGGATATTTGCGCTACCGCCGCCAACGGCAATGCTATGGGTTTCAACCTTCGTAAGGGCAATGTTGCTTAGAGTTATTCTTGTATCACCCGCCGTAACATTTCCGCAGCGAATGGCTACAAAATATTCTGTAGTAGAATCGGTTGTGAAATAGCAGGCATCATTACTGCCCGAATTTCCCGCGTTAAACAAATTAGCGGTGGAATTAGCGGCTGTGGGCAAGGTATAATCGCCATATTGATTTTTGCTGGCGAGCATAGTATCTAACTGAGCTTTGTTTAATATACGCATACCGCCCTGTGACATATCATTTGTTAATGAATATGACATAGAAAGCTTATATGTAGTGTTTGCCTCCAAAGCGGGCATTTTAATATAAAAGCTTTGATAGTTAATGCCGTTTATTACAACCGTACCATGCGTAAAAGCAGAATAAATGTTGGGGAAATTATTTGTAGAGGTGCAGTTAACAACATCTGCTTTAACAAGAGAGGTCCAAAGATTTTCTTTATAAACAGCCTTTATAGAAACATCATTTTCGGGCATAGTGAAGCTGGTTGTGAAGGCGTTTTTATCGGTAAGGGTAATATCCCCCGACAAAACCTCCCACTTTTCAAATGCCTCATCAGGCTCGGGAGTAGCACTTATGGTTACGGTTGCGCCCGCACTTGCCTTGCTTATGGTGTTGCCGTTTATTGTAGCCTCACCGCCATCAACCGAAACATTATAAGAAGCGCTTTGAATTAGGTTAAAATCATTCAAATAAAATCTTTTGTTGTTATTGTAGTTATCTATTTGAACAAACAAAATAAAATCGGTGGCGTCCCCTGTGTTGAAGGAGTATGCTCCTGTATTAACATAGCTGCCTGCAGTAGAGTCGCTCGCCTTGGTTTTGTCTAATATCTGGCGTGTTTTTCCGTAATTGGTTACATTAAGATAGCCTGTTCCCGAATTGGAAAATGCATCAAATTCTGCCGCAGTTAAAATTCTGATAAGCATAATGCTATCGCCCGCGGTACCCATATTGTACCCGAAGGACAGCTGATAATCGGAATTTTTCTCCAGCTTTGGCATTTTAAAGCCAAACGGTTGATAACTAATGGTGCCTTTAATTGTTACAACACCATCAGCGTATCCGCCAAACTCAGCCCATTTGTTACTGGGTGGCTCAACATAATCCGACTCCGAAATAGAAGCCCATAGGTTTGCTTCGGCAGATGCAGAAATAAGTAGCGTCGAAGCGATACTGCTTATTATCAATGCAAAAGCCAAAATAAATGAAATAACTTTTTTCATTATTTAACCTCCCTATTTTTAAATAGAATTATCTGTTCTTAATTATACAACATTGACAAAAAATTAAAAATATGTTATTCTATAAAAAAACGGCTCTATTTTCCCATTTTTTATAATAAAGGCAGGGAATAACTATGAATATTAATATATTTAATGAGGCTACATATTTTTCATACGGATTTACACGCAACCGTGAAACGGGGCTTGAATCCTCCTTTAAAAATCTTATAACCTTTATGTTTATAGAAAGTGGCTCCCTTTTGGCTGATTTTAACGGCATCCAAGAAAGCGTTATAGTATCACAGGGCGAAATGCTTTACCTGCCTATCACCAAAATGCGGCAGCTTAATTTTATAAATGATGAGGATGTGGTTGGCCGTGTATTTTGCTTCAGATATTGGCCTGATGTTGATGAGCTTGACTATAACGCCCAAAAAATTGTCGTAACCGAAGAAGTTAAAGACTATTTTTACGCCATTCCTTCAATGCATAAAAATCCTAAAATCAACAGCAACTATATATGGAAGGTTTACAGATTTTTAACCGAAGTACAACCTCTTATGAAACGAAACAATATAAAAAATCTTGAAAAAATACAAAAAGCCCTTGATTATATGAAGGAAAACGATTATTACACCATACCTGAGGTTATAAAAATAAGCGGAATGAGCAAATCCCGCTTTAACGAAACATTTTTAAAGGCAACGGGGCTATCCCCCATTAAAATGAAGCACCGACTTCAAGCCTACAAGGGGGAGCTGTTACTTAGAAGCACCGACCTTTCCATAGAAGAAATAACAAAAAAATTAGGCTTTTTTTCTGCCTCCCATTTCAGAAAGGTTTTCCGTTCCAGATATGGAGAAATCTCCCCCTTAAAATTCCGAAAAGAATTTAAAAACCGTAATCCGTAAAAAGTTTCAATTTTTATATTTGCTCCCAAAAAAAGGCTGCATTTGCAGCCTTTTTTTGGGAGGGAGATTTTCCCATATTCACTCTGCGGTGAGGGAGAAAGCACCGCAGAACTCGTAAGTTAATTAAGCGGCATATCTATCGTTATAAAGTGCGCCGGGAGTTAGGGCATTTTCGGTACACCAAGCAGCATATTCCTCAGCCTTTGCATCATTTACAAAGGTGTAAAATGCATTTATATCGGTTTCGCTCTGAGCGCTACCATCTGCAGTATTTGCGTTATCAATTGCATTTGCAACCTCAAATACACTAATGCTCACAGCATCGCCGTAATAAACATTGCCGTTTTTATCTATTGCATAGGTGCGCACAGAAATATCAGAACCGTAATTTTTTTGGGGAATAGCTGTCAGATATGAAGTGAATATATAAGCATCCTCTGTAGCTTTCCAAAGTATCATATCCTGTTCGCCCTGCTTATAGGCTACACCCTTGGAAATTCTATCGTTTTCAAGGCTAAATTCGGAATCATTCAAATTTTTGGTTGCTATTGCTATAGAACCAAACTCAACAATATTAGCCTCAGCTATCCAGGCAGTTTTTATTTCGTTATATATTCTAAGACCGTTTTTGCCTGTTGAACTATTAGCAGCAACACGCAAAGCGGCGGCATTGTTATAGGCGGTTGTGATGCCTATAGGCTCATCTATACAAATAACAGAGAAATTGCGGAAGGTAGCACTATCAATGTAATTAAAGCCAAATCTTAAATATAGTTGATCGGCAGGTGCAGTAAATTCATATTCAACCTTTACCCACTGATTTGTGGCTTCATAAGAGCTTACTATATTAGAGCCATATCTACTGCTATCGGTGGTTAAATACATATCCCTGAGACCGGTATCCGCAGCCTGACGAAGCTTATGTTCAACAGAAAGACGGTAAACAGAGCCTTCCTTTAAGTTAGAAGGTAATTTGAATTTTATTTCTTGCCACCAAGGCTGATCAACCGTAAACTCATTGTTTTGATAAACGGCAGTAATTACATTTTCCATTCCACCGCAATCAGAAAAATCTGAGGTTTGAATATTTGCCCATAAGTTTTCTTTGCAAACCGCCTTTATTTCTACATTTTCCTCGGGCATTATAAAGGTTGTTGTAGAGGAATTTTTATCGTCAAGGGTAATATTGCCCGATACAACCTGCCATTTTTCAAAAGCATATCCAGCCTCGGGAGTAGCGGTAATTGTTACGGTATCTTCGGGTTTTCCCATAGCTTTATCTGCAGTACCGTTTTCAACAGAAACATTGTAGGCAGAAACTTCAACGACCTTAAGGTTTCTGAAATACATTTGATAAACATAAGCAACATCTACAAACAAACGAAGCTCACCGTCGGCACCCATAAATTCTTGCTCTACAGATTGCCAAGCTCTGTCTTCCATAGCGGTTTGATTGCTGATGTATTTATCGCCGTATGCTGCGCCGTCCTTTGTTAAATACATAGAATTAAGATTAAAATCACTACCGCCATTTGGCTTCATACAAAGATATTCAAATGAAATGCGGTAAAGCTTATCTGCCGACAAATTATCGGGCAGCTTCAAAGAAAAGGTTTTGTAATACGGAGCAGCAATCATATAGCTCTGATTATAACCGTAAGGATCTTCACTTCCGGTATAAGCTATTGTGCAGGAGCTGTTCGAAGCACTAAATCCGTCTGCAGGATTTACCCATAAATTTTCTTTAAAAATAGCCTTAATTTCTACATTTTCCTCGGGCATTATAAAGGTTGTTGTAGAGAAATTTTTATCGGCAAGGGTAATATTGCCCGATACTATCTCCCACTTTTCAAAAGCATATCCCGCCTCGGGAGTAGCGGTAATTGTTACGGTATCTCCGGGTTTTCCCATAGCTTTATCTGCAGTACCGTTTTCAACAGAAATATTATAGGCAGAAACTTCAATAACCTTAAGGTTTCTGAAATACATTTGATAAACATAAGCAACATCTACAAACAAACGAAGCTCACCGTCGGCACCCATAAATTCTTGCTCTACGGATTTCCAGGTTCTGTCTTCCATAGCGGTTTGATTGCTGATGTATTTATCGCCGTATGCTGCGCCGTCCTTTGTTAAATACATAGAATTAAGATTAAAATCACTACCGCCATTTGGCTCCATACAAAGATATTCAAATGAAATGCGGTAAAGCTTATCTGCCGACAAATTATCGGGCAGCTTCAAAGAAAAGGTTTTGTAATACGGAGCAGCAATCATATAAGACTGATTATAACCGTATGGATCATCATTTCCGGTAAAAGTTATTGTGCAGGCGCTACTTGAGGCGGTAAATCCGTCTGTAGGATTTACCCATAAATTTTCTTTAGAAATAGCCTTAATTTCAACAGCTTCTTCGGGCATTGTAAAGGTTGTGGTTGCTGAAGTTGAATTTTGAAGGGTAACATTGCCCGATACAACCTGCCACTTTTCAAAAGCATATCCCGTCTCGGGAGTAGCGGTTATTGTAACAATTGCACCTACCTTAGCGTTTGATATATCTGCTATACCACCATCCACGGTAACATCATAGGTAGGAACCTCAACGACCTTAAGGTTTCTGAAATACATTTGATAAACATAAGCAACATCTACAAACAAACGAAGCTCACCGTCGGCACCCATAAATTCTTGCTCTACAGATTGCCAAGCTTTGTCTTCCATAGCGGTTTGATTGCTGATGTATTTATCGCCGTATGCTACGCCGTCCTTTGTTAAATACATTGAATTAAGATTAAAATCACTACCGCCATTTGGCTCCATACAAAGATATTCAAATGAAATGCGGTAAAGCTTATCTGCCGACAAATTATCGGGCAGCTTCAAAGAAAAGGTTTTGTAATACGGAGCAGCAATCATATAAGACTGATTATAACCGTATGGATCATCATTTCCGGTAAAAGTTATTGTGCAGGCGCTACTTGAGGCGGTAAATCCGTCTGTAGGATCTACCCACAAGTTACCATCTTCTGCTGATACAGAAACAGTAAACGCGCAGGTTACACTACAAAATGTAAGTATAACCGAAAGAAAAATTGCTAACATTTTTTTCATAACAGTATCTCCTTTTTTGTTCTTTTAGCTTAATACTTGGGCTAAGCTATTTTTAATATAGCACATACCATATACAAAAAAAAGACGCAATTCTATATAAAATAGTCTCTTTTTTCCCATTTTACTGTTTTAAACACATAAAAATCAGAGGTTTGAACCGCGTGGCGTTTCGCAAATTAAATTAAATAAAACCTAAAAAAAAGGAGAAGAAACGAAAAAGCTTCGTTTCTTCTCCACTTATTTTTATAATAAATTAATCCAAAGGAATTTCGGAATCCTCACCCACAAAGCCGTAGGCATTTGAAACATAAATACTGAATGAACGGGCGGGAATTACATCATCAAAGCTGTTTGCACCGTAAACCGATATTGTTTTATCGCTTGGAATAGAGGTTGCAGCCTCTGTTGGGAATACATTACCCGATTCATAGGTGTAACGGGTATAGGAGGTATCTGTTTTCTTCTCAAGCTGAATATTAACATTAGCGGCTTCGTTTTCGGTGTTAACAACCAAAATAACGGTATTTCCGTCATCATTTTTAATGGCGGTTGTGAAAAGTCCGCCATCATTTTCGGAGATGCCATTTGCAACGCTGGTTCCATATACCGAAGCGTTTTCACTATTTAAATATTTACCAATAAGATTAACGCCATAGTAGGTTGTGCGTGGTGTGTAAGATGAAAATTCATAGTAATTGTGACAAGGACAGCTTTCGCCCTTAACACAGTTAAAGCCATCTGCAAATATAAATGACGGACAGGTACCGCAAGCATGTACGCCACCTATAAACTCGGTAGCTCTGTCAATATAGGCAGAGCCGTGTGTAGCGGAGGAATCCCAAAGACAGTCAAACATCTGCCAAAGGGAGAGTCGGTTAATGCCGTTATTTGCGCCCGAAACAACACCTACGGCAACCTGAACAGCCTGCATATCCACGCCATCCCAATATTTTATATCACCTGCGCCTGCAAAGAATTCATCGCACCAGAACTCTTTATCTCTTTGACCGATATCGGTTAAAAGCTGGTCGTAATAAATAAAGTTTTCCTCTGCCATAGAATATGATGCGTTGGGCTCATAAACGGTGTTTTCGTAGCCCGCATAGGTGTTAGGCTTTGTGTATGCGTGGGAGGAGTTAATATCTATTAAATCGGCATATTCGGTGCCATCAATTTTTTGATAGGTATATTCCAAAAGGGAGAGCCTATCCATATATTTGTAAAGTGATTGAGAGGGACCAATGAGTCTGTAATCACCTCTTATGCCTTCCTCCTCAAGCGCCATA
This sequence comes from Oscillospiraceae bacterium, assembly GCA_015065925.1. Taxonomy (GTDB): domain Bacteria; phylum Bacillota; class Clostridia; order Oscillospirales; family Acutalibacteraceae; genus UMGS1279. Next base: position 10,025 of record SVPL01000044.1, on the reverse strand, counting down.
TGAAGACCAAGTGTCATTATAATCCACTCATCATAATAGGCGGTAGCATCACCGTCAACCCCATAGCCTGTTTCGGTGAAGGGTAAAAGATACTCAACATTATTAACGCCGTTAGCCTTCAAGGCGTTAAGCGCCTGCCTCATCCATTCGCCGTAGCGGGCGGCGGCAACAGAATAATGCGCGTATTCATCATCAGTAAGATTAAGTCCAATAGCGCGACCTGCGGCTTCAATAGCGGCGGCATTGTCATCCTCGCCGTATAAATCCTCAGCTTGCTCATTATTGGTATTATAGCCGTGCATATAGTTAACCTCGGGGATTGAGGAATGGCTTTTTGAGGTGTAGTAAAGCACAAAATCGCTTAAATGCCAGCTTGCGTTAATGGTTATGGAAATATCTCTGTCCTGCAGCATTTTTGCCCATTTATATATGGCGTTCATTTTGGTGGAATTCCAATCCCAGCCTGTGCTACCATTCCACATCCATTGTGAAGCAAAACGGGTACGAACATTATCAATTCCCGAATCCACCAAACGGTCCATTTCAATTGCGGCTTCTTCTTCGGTGTAGGCTCTTCCATGGGTAGTATCGGGGAAGAAGGTTGTAGCGTGGTAAACGGTGGAACGAATACCCTGGAAATTACTGTGAATGGGAGCAGAATTATTATTTACAGTTACAACCTTATCGGTGTAGTTACTGATAATATTTTTGTATAAATAATCTCTGACCTTGTCAGACTCGGCAAAGTCGCCGCTTTCGGTACGGGCGGTGTATGCCATTTTAGAGATGGGATAAACGGCTATATCGGCAGACTCGCCGTAGATAACGCCCTCGGTGCCGTCGGCTTTAATATATTTAAGATATGGTCTTGCGGTGTAGTTAACATTCCAATTTTCCTTTGCAATGTTAATTAAAACACCTGTGAAATCAAGAGAGGCTTGTCTGTTTTCAAAGACTAGATCTATGTTATCATTAAAGGAATATGCAACACCTGTTTTTGCGCCGTAGATGTTATCGCCAAAAGAATATTCGCCGTCTAAAACAAGCTCGTTTTCGCTTAACAGCTCGGTTTTAATGGCAACTGTGCCGTATTCGGTAACGCGAATACCATAGGGATTTTCGGCGGTAAGAAGGGCTTTATCCAATGTGGTTTTATTACGCATACCCTGTTTGCCAACCGTTCTAATGGCAGTACCTTTGGCGTTTATTGTATTTGCCTTTACAAGGTCTTCCAAATCTACATTTGCACTGTTTTCGGTGAGCACAACATCATCAATATAATATGTACCAAGTCCGTTAAGACGGGTATTAAGATAAATATCATCGGTTGTTAATGCTGTAAAGGAGCAGGTAACGGTTAAGGGATTAGAAACATCCATTTTGCGGTCAGCCAAGGTCTGCTTTCCAAATCCGCCGCCTGAGGGGGAGTAGGTAAGACCGTTTGCATCGGTAACAGTCCAAGTGATGGTACTGCCCGAAGCCGAAGCGTAGCTACCTGAGTGGCTTAAATATTCGGTTCCAAAGGAGAAATTGATCCAGTTCGGCTTTTTATTACCCGTTTCGGTTAAATCCCAAACATAGCCCTTTGGATTATCCTCTGAAATGAGGCTTTCGTCGGTAAGAAGCACATAGGTTGAATAGCCTTCAAGCTTAAATTTAGGAACATATATATCCTCAATCTCGCTCATATCCAGTTTAAAGGTGAAGGTATAATCTGCGCCCTTTTTAACCCTTATAACAGGTGACTGAGAATAACCCAAAAGGGAAACCAAGGAGTTTACCTTTAAGCGCTGATTTGAATGTTCTATGGTAACACAGCGCAAGTCCATTGTCTTCCAGTTGGCGGAGGATTTTGCAAAATCCTCGTTAATATAGTCGGGGGCGGCTGAAGCATCCTTTACAAGAGCAACATCATCAATATAAATGGGTGCATTTGCGGGAGAGCCCTCGCTATTTTGGGAGTTGTAAAGAATTGCAAGTCTAACGCTTTTGTTTTTGCCTGTATAGAAGGTAAGGGAAGCCTTTTTCCATTCGCCCGAGGCGGTAGAGCCCTCTTCGGTGGTGAAGGTTTTGTGCGCCAAATATTCGCCGTTATTGGAATTGGCAGTGGCAGAAATTTCAGTATCCTCACCAAGAACCGAAACAAAGCTTAAATAGTTTTGATTATCTGCATCAAGATTATACCAAAAGCTAACGGTATACTGAACATTCTGCTCTAAACCGTAAAATGTGTGATAGGTGGTATTAAACTGAGAAAAGGCCTTAAGAGATTTTGTACCTGTTTTGGCGCGGTTGGAGGTAACTACGGCGGTTGTCCAGTCTGCACCGCCATCAATTTCCGCATCGCATCTGCCTTCCCAGATTTCTTCGGAAGAAACACCGGTTTTAAGATTTGTACCTGCGGCATACTCTTCAAAGCTACCGTTTATGGCAAGGTTGAAATCATAAAAAACAGGTGTGTAGTCATCGGCAGATGCGCCCGAGGGAACTGTGAATTCGGTATCAACCGATACCTCGTTGCCGTTTTCATCAAACCAACCTCTGAAACCGCAGTTTTCATAAGGGGTGGCGGTAAGTACATTTCCGTTTGCCGAATATTCGCCAAGGGTTGGGTCATACTCGGGCATTTCTGCGGCGCTTACCGAGGCAAAAATACTGTTCATCGGCATTAATGAGCAAATCATTATAACCGCCATAAAAACAGAAATTGCTTTTGCTTTAAATTTTTTTGTTTTAAATATCTTAAAAATCATTTGATTTCTCCTGTAAGTTTCATTTTGTTCCATATTCATCTGCATATTTATTTAGATTAAAAAAGGCTACAGGGGTGTAGCCTTTTTTAAAATAAGGGAGATTTCCCATATTCATTCTGAGGTGAGGGAGAAAACACCACAGAACTCGTAAGTTAATTAAGCGGCATATTTATTATTATAAAGTGTGCCAAGGTCTTTGCTGTTTTCGGTACACCAGGCAGCATATGCATTGTAGTTTGCATCAGTTACAAAGGTGTAGAAGGCGGCAGAATCTTCTGCGCTAACCTCAGAGCCATCAGCGGTATTTGCGTTATCAATTGCGTTTGCAACCTCAAATACGCTTACGCTGGCGGTAGTGCCGTAATAAACATTTCCGTCCTTATCAATTGCATAGGTGCGGATTAAAATATCTTCGCTATAGCGAGAAGCGGTAATACCTGTAAGGTATGATGTGAATACAACGCTATTTTCATTAACCTCCCAAAGGGCAGATTTTTCTGCCGAGAAGGTACCGTCGCTGTATGCAACACCCTTATTTCCGTTTTCAAGAGTGATTTCACCATCAATCTTTGAAGAATATGCGGCAACAGAGCCATACTCTACAATGTTTTTGTTGTTTGCCCAATAGGTATCTACTTCGTTGTAAATTCTAAGACCGTTTTTACCTGTGGAGCTAGCCTCGGCAGAACGGAGAGCAGCAGCACTGTTATAAGCGGTTTTAACAAATGTGCCGGGGATAGAAGAAAGTGTAACCTCGTCAATATAAAGCTCTGCGCCGTTGGTTGAGCTAAGGAAGATTATGCTGTAAAGGTAGTTATCTACCGTAAAGCCTTCCGCGGTAGCCTTAGCATAGTTTTTCAAATCAACTATGGCGGTTACGGTCTGCCAATCCTCAGAAACAACAAGGTTAGTATTCTTGTATTCGTAAACATTTAACCAGGTTGTTGCTTCGTTAGGAGCAAGTGAAGGTGTTTTGGAGTTAACGGAAGTATGCATATAGAATTTTGCATCACCCGAAAGGAGCTTATATTTAAAGGAAACTTCAATTTTATCACCTGGGAAGGCAAAGTCCTTTAAGGCTTCATCAGAAACAACTATACGGCTACCGTTATCCTTTGCGTCGGCAGAATATTTAAGATATCCGTTGCCGAGATATGCGTTTTCACCGTCGGTTAAAACTTCAAAGTTACCGCTGGGTGTTCCTTCATAGCTTTCAAAATCCTGATAGGAGCCGTTAACCCATTTTGCATAGATGGTAATATCCTCTGCGGGGAAGGTTGTTGCGGTGAAAGGAGTGGTGCAATTTGCATCGGCATACCAGCCTGCAAATACATAGCCGTCCTTAACGGGAGTTTCAGGTGCAAAATCTGCGCCTGCGCCGTTGGATACTGACTCAATTTCGTTTCCACCGTTGGTGTTAAAGGAAATTGTGTAAAGTACATCATAAGCGGCAAATTTTGCGGTTAAGTTGGTATCGGTGGTGAGGGTTGCCTCGTAAACCTTATCGGTGGAAACTTTCTCGCCGTTAGCGTTGTACCAACCTTCAAGATAATATCCGTTTACGGGAGTTGCGGTAAATACTGCAATTTCATTTTTAGCATAGTCATCATAACCTGCCTTGTTTACTACAGTTGCAGAGCCCATTGCCTCATTTTCAGATGTAGCCGAAACTGTGTCGATAATCTGTGCATAAACAATATCGTCAAACAATACATAGTCGGTAGTGTAATCACCCTTGGTATAACCGTGCATAGTGGGCCAACCTGCTTCAACGGTAGTTATTGTTCCACCAAAGTCATAGGTTCTGCCTGTTTCAAATATTCCGTTAAAGGCTTTTACCTTTGCATTTGCATAGTCTGTACCGTGAAGTCTGAAAAGGGCACCCGACGCACCAACATACATTGATGCTATTGCTGAGGTTGTTTGATTATGTTCAAATTTACCTGTTACACGATACTTGGTTTCTGCAAGAAGTTTGTTTTCAGCAGTTTTGGGAGTTAAGAATGCCCAAATAGTATCACCGTTACCCCAGAAATATTTGTAAGAAGAATTGCCGGAAATGGGATTGGCGGTTTCCTCAGAAACAATACTGGATACTGCACCCTCAGCGCCTTTGCTGTAGGTGTTTACAATACCGCTATAGGGGAAGGAATCGTTAAAGTAATTCTCATAATCGTATACCTTGTAATCGTACTCTTTTTCATAAAGCTTCCATTTTGCGGTAAGAGTGGTATCGGTAACAAGAGTATGTTCATAGGTAGCAGAGGTGCTTACCAAATTATCCTCTCTGTCATACCAACCCTTGAAGGAGTAGCCGTCTGCAGGAGTTGCGGTAAATACTGCAACCTCACCAACTGCATAATCGGTATAGGCAGTTTCTTTATTTGCAACAGATACAGTACCCTTTGCTTCGTCACTATTTACTACAGCAACGGTATCAATAATTTCAGCAATTTTAACATCATCAAAAATAACCTCTAAGGCGGCAGAGCCGTCGTTCATAAAAATACCAAAGGGTTGTGATGAACCTGCATCATTACGGGTAAAGGTGTTTTTAAAGCTTCTTACTGTGGTAGCGGCTGCATAAGAGTTGCTGATACCTGCAGTAACTTTATTAGAATAACTTTCGCCGTTAATATTAGACCAGTTATAGCAGTTAACATTTTCAACACCTGCAGAGTTAGTTACCTTGGAGTGACCTATATAACCAACACCACTCCAGCCCTTTGTTCCTACCGTAACCTTATAATTAAAGGAAACGCGGGTTTTCATATTCTTGGGAACCTTTGCATCGGAAAGGGCAAAGCCTGAATAGCCAACGCCTGTTGTGGTTGTTTTAAGCGACTTATTACCGCTTATTACATTATCTCCGCTTTCAACACTCATGGTTGTGCCCTGCTTTGCTTGAGCAAGCCAATCGGCATCATCTGTGAGAGCTTCAAAATCATTAAAGCTATAGAAATACTCTTTTTCATAAAGCTTCCATTTTGCGGTAAGGGTGATGTCACCGGTAAGGGTATGCTCATATGTAGCATCGGTGCTTACCAAAACATCGCCGTTATACCAACCTGCAAAGGAATAGCCATCTGCGGGGGTCGCGGTAAATACTGCAGTTTCACCCATTGCATAGTCGGTTAAGGACTCATCCTTGTTTGCAACTGCTACGGTACCCTTTGCCTCATTATCAGAAACGGCAGATACAGTATTAATAATCTGAGCAATTACTAAGTTATCAAAAACAATTTCAGAAGCGGCATTTTTATCATTCCAAAAAATACCAATAAGCTGATTTGAACCTGAATCGTTACGGGTAATTGTGTTTTTAAAGCTTCTTACTGTGGTTGAAGCTGCTTGATCACCAATATTAACGGTATTAGAATAATTCTTACCGTTAATATTAGCCCAGTTATAGCAATCAACATTTGCTTCACCCGCAGAGTTAGTTGCCTTGGAGTGACCTATATAACCAACACCACTCCAGCCCTTTGTGCCTACTGTTACCTTATAATCAAATGAAACACGGGTACTAACATTTACGGGAACACCTACATTGGAAAAAGCAAAGCCAACATAACCGTTGCCGCTACCGTCGGAGGTAGCCTTAAGTGACTTACTGCCACCTATTACATTATCTCCGCTTTCAACACTCATAGTTGTGCCCAGCTTGGCTTTAGCTAACCATTCGTCATCATTTGTAAGCGACTCATAGTCGTTTGCGTGGTAGATGTACTCGGTTGTTGCTTCCTCTGCGCTTACCATTGGAACAGTCATAACTGATGTTGCCAATAAGCAAACACAAAGAATGATTGATAAAATCTTTTTCATTAAAAAACATCTCCTCTATTTTTTATTTTTTTGCTATATTAAGAATAACACAGGTTATTCCAATGCGTAAATAAACAAAATTGACATTATGTACAAAAAATGAACCAATTTAAGAGTTTTATTTATCACATATAAAGCATAGCACGATTTTTAAGCCTTGTAAATGCACAAAAATTAATATTTAGTATAAAAAACAATCAAAATTAAATTCAAAAACAGGCTTTTATATAATTGTATTTTATCGCTTTTTGAAAAACAAGATGTAAAATTGTGTATTAATATTAAAAAGTTGACTTTAATACCTTTTGCAGAAAAATATTCTTTGCTTTAACATAATGATAGCACAAAATAAACTTTTTTAAAAGACAAAATATAATGTAAAAAAATCACACAAAATTTGTACTTTTTTATTTACCGTTTATTTTAGTTTAAGGAAAAGCATTATATAAATCAATGCATAAATGTATTGATTTAGTACACTTTTGCAAACTACATAAGAATTTATGCGAATTATTAACAGAAAAATCTTAAAATACAAAATTTTTAGTTGACAAAACGAATTGATTGTGTTAAAATACTTTAGTACCTTAAATGTGGAGAGATGTCCGAGTGGTTTAAGGAGCTGGTCTTGAAAACCAGTGACTCGAAAGAGCCTAGGGTTCGAATCCCTATCTCTCCGCCATTTATTTAAGTTAATATCTTATATGTTAAGTTACAATTTGGAGTAGTACCGGGGTTGGTGACGGGCAACAAATTTGAGCGCGTCCGATGGACGATAAAGCGAAAATTTGTTGGCGCAGCGGTCGAAATTATTCAGCGCTCCAAGCCAAAATAAATTTCGGGCACCGCAAGAGGGCACGCACGCCGAGGAACCTCCGCAAACATTATTTTATAAACTAAATATTTTTTATATTAAGTTACAATTTGGAGTAGTACTCAAGTTGGTGACGGGCAACAAATTTGAGCGCGTCCGGTGGACGATAAAGCGAAAATTTGTTGGCGCAGCGGTCGAAATTATTCAGCGCTCCAAGCTGAAAATAATTTCGGGCACCGCAAGAGGGCACGCACGCCGAGGAACCTCCGCAAACATTATTTTATAAACTAAATATTTTTTATATTAAGTTACAATTTGGAGTAGTACTCAAGTTGGTGACGAGGCGCCCCTGCTAAGGGCGTAGGTCGGGCAACCGGCGCGAGAGTTCGAGTCTCTCCTACTCCGCCAGAATAAAAGCATCCTATTTTTAGGGTGCTTTTATTGTTTTTATAAGGCTTTTTTCTCGAGTCAACGCCCCATATTTTATGCGTTTTTTGCACAAAAAAATAGCCGCCGACTTACCATTGTCAGCGGCCTGAAGGTACAGTTACCATAGCTTCTTTTTTATACTTTTTATAGGTTTGTTATTGTTCATTTCTATCAACAATAAACGTTTTAACTACCCAAAAACTTTTTTAACCTTTTCTAAAAAAGCGTAGCCAAACTTTGTATCGGGCTCCAGATAATCGCCTTCCGTCCACTCATTCCAAGTTGAAAGTGTTATAAACTGACCTTTAAAATCATCTCGTTCGGAAAATTCCTTAACAGCCAAAAGAGACTTTTCATAAAGTTCGGGATCTCTACCATTAACAATTTTTGTAAAGGGATAGCCAACGTCTTCGTAGATATCTGACTGCACTGTTCTAGCGCTACTGTCCCAACCGTTACACACCGTTGGATTAACTGCAAAATCACAAAGGGCGCTGTCTCTTTCAAAGGTTGTAAGACCGTTTTTGGTGTACTGATTTAAATCCACATCAGGAAAGCCTTCGGGGAAATTTCCGCCCCAATTATATCGTATGGCGCTTTCTATTCCTAATGATTTTGCGTACTCATTGAAAACTTTTTTATTGTTTTCGTTAAAGCCTTCTATAAGTCTTATATTAGCGCCAAACATTATTTCACCAAGACCTGCCGCAGCAACTCTTCGGCGCACCTCATCAAAAGCCATTTTAGCTTTTTCCATACCGCCCATTCCGTTAACCAATTTAATAGGATTGAAAATAACAAAATAAATTTTACCGTCTATTCTCATATAGTTGGATTTTACAAAATAATTTTTTATAAAATAATCCATACCCTCTAAAAACTCATCGTAACTAAGGTCACCGTTTTTCAAAACATCCATTGGGCGGAGTCGGGTTGCGGGATGAGCATAGATAGGATCGTGATTACACCACATAAGCGCAATTTTAAACTTTTCGTTGTTTTTTGCTTTAAAAAAGCCTTCTTCTAAGGCACGCTCACGATAATTTCCGTCTGCAAAACGATAATAATCCCATATAAAACCGTCTATACCATGTGCCATAGCAGTTTCAATCTTCTTTTCCATAACCTTAGGGTCAGATTCATCCTCATAACCCCAAAGTGGGATTCTAGGTTGGTCATGACCTTCAAAGCGCGGAGTTGCATGTTTTACAACATTCCACTCGGTCCAAGCCGTACCATGCCATTTTTCGTTTTGTGGATCTACATGCCAATTAGGGAAATAATAAGCGTAAATAGGAACTTTTTTCATTTAAATCACCTTTAATATAAATTAATTGTTTAAATATATGGGGGAATTTAATCTTCGCCCATATCCATATCAAAATCATCATCAATATATGGTTTTAAAACAGGCGCTTTAACACTCCAACCTGCTAAAAATTGCGCTAGATGGGTAACGTCTGACAAATTCACTTCCCCATCACCGTTAATATCTGCGGTTCTATTATTAACCCAAACGTTCCAATTAGCAACGTATTGGGCAAGGGTTACAAGATCATTAAGATTTACTGCATTATCTGAATTAACGTTACCTGCCTTAGCCGAAAGTGAAGCGAACACGTTTATAGCAGATATTAACTTATCGATATTTGGAAGCAAATCATCATTATTAAGTTCCGTTCTAAGAGAAACTGCATTTTCAATAGCCTTGCCGCTGTTTTCGGTTACGGTGCCGATTGCGTTAATGGCAAGCTGTGTTTCGTTCGCCTTTTTAAAGAGTTCTGAAGCACTATGAGCGGCAGATTTAAATATTTCAGCCTCGGTTTCGGTTATTCCAATTACGGTGCCGTTTGTAGCGCCTATTGTTCCAATTGCGTTTTGAACATCAAAGTTAGTATTCAAAGCGCAGTTGCCGGTTATTGTTTCATACCAAGTAAGAGCGGCAATTATTCTACCTTTATCGTTAAGATGATAACCGTCACGGTTTAAATTATCACCAACAGATGTACCTCTTACCATTTGTATTGCCTCTCCCGTTGGGATTATAGGCAAGAAGCCGTAATCCTCAGAAATCTGTAAATATGTATCCTCAATAGCCTCGTACATCTTTACTTGGGAGCTTTCATACTTGCTAAAATCAGAATGTGTGCTATCACTTGAATAAGCCCAGGTCATATGCAAAAGAATTTTTGCATTGGGGCAAA
>SVPL01000096.1 GCA_015065925.1 Oscillospiraceae bacterium | reverse complement strand
CATCTTGATAAAACACCAAATCAATTTCGCAATGAGATACTTTGTGAAAAAGCCATATCACTTCTTACTACTACAAATAAATCCGTTCAAGAAATCAGCGACACACTAAATTTTAGCTCAACATCTTATTTTAGAAAAATCTTAAAAGCCCATACTGGTAAAACACCGCTTGAAATTCGAAAAAAATCGGATTTTTAATGTTTATATTTTCTTTCTGCAACCATCTATTTGAATATTTTGACCATTAATATATGCAGCATTATCACTCGCCAAAAAGCATATTAAATCTGCATTTTCTCTAGTAGAACCAGATCTTCCGCTATATGTCAATTCATTCGATTCCACATAGTCGATATTTTTTTGTTCTGCAGGACTAACTGTACCTGGAGAAACTGCATTTACAGTAATTCCTTTCTCGGCTACTTCCTTTGCTAATGCTTTTGTAAAGGAAATCACTGCACCCTTTGTCGCGGAATAAGCAGCCATATTTGCATTACCATATACACCTGCAACAGAGGCTAAATTTATTATTCTACCATAATTATTTTCAATCATATTATCAATTACAGCCTTTGTAAAATAAACAGTTCCCATTACATTTACATCAATGAATTGTTTCCAAACATCAATATCCATTTTATTAAAAGGAACATATTTTCTCCAAAGCCCCGCATTATTAACAAGAATATCAATTTTCCCAAAATAATTGATTGATTTTTCAACCACATTTAAAACATTATCATTATCCGTTACATCACAGACAAAACTTAAACAAGAGTCTGTGATTTCTTTTATTTCTTTTTCAATGCTGTTCAATGTTTCTGAATTGTAATCAACCAAAACAACATTTGCACCGTTTTTTGCAAACTGTAGGGCACAAGCTCTGCCTATGCCAACCGCAGCACCCGTAATTAAAACTGTTCTGTTTTCAAAAATCATAATAACACTCCTTAAAAATCAATGCTATCTCTAACCAATTTCATTGTACTTAAAAGTGGCTGTGCCTGTGTTGACAAGGCATCATGCTCATAAACACAAAAACTCATACAGCAACCTAGTTTAATATCTAATCTCCTGTGTAATGTACATTCGCCACTTGAAAGAAATATAAAATGAGCTCCTAATTCTCTTTTAAGAAGATCTGTTATCCGTAAGTTTTCAATCTGCTGCTCCATTGTAGTAGCACCGGTAACGATTTTAATAACATCAGCACCTCTTCGCTTTTGTTCTAAAGCGATTTCTAATACTCGTTCAGCAGGAGTGAATTTCATAATATGCGAAGACATCAAAACTTCAGCACCTAAACTATGCAATTTTTCAATTAACTTCATCTGTTTTTTTATTGCATCTTCATTGTCGGTAAGCTGTTCAGGATGGCAAGAATACATATCTCCCATCTTTTTTTGTAATTCATCATACTGAATAGCGATAGGCAAATCATCATTTTCCAATTCAATTACATAAATTATATCATTGTTTTTTAGCCATAGAATGCGGAATTTTTTATGCTCATACAAGTCTTCAAATACATCATTACAATTAAACATTTCGATTTCTCCTAATTGATTCCTATGCAATAATTTTCATAATCATAATTGACTAATTTATTGAGCAAAAGGTATTTAATTATACGCATTCCGCTTCCGGCTACCAAACCAAACCGCTTGTCCGTTTCCAAAGCAACTTTATGTATTGAAGTATTATCACAATTTTCAATCACAGAATTTATAATTCTTTCTTCTTTTAAATGAGCAGGTAGCTGATTAGCATCATATATCCACTCTATAAATTTTGCTTTTTTCACCGATATTTCATTTTCGGTTACTATAGCCCAATCTATACCAATTGTTTCCCAATAACGTCTTTCAATTTCCAATTTCTCTAATGTTCGCTTATTGGTTAATTCCTGTGAACTCTTTATTGTACGAGCTTTTAATCCGTCTGTGGTAGTTATCATAAAATCACAAGTAAGCACATACGGAAATCCGCTTTTTCTATCACAGGGATATTTGATACCTGCTTTTTTGGCAATATCCATAGCTAATTCAACATTAATCATAGGGAATTGCTCCCTAATATCAATAACCTTATCTGACCATTCTAAAATATAGAAATAATTCAATTCGTTTTTCGATAAAAAATGATGAACTCGACCAGTTTTGTACCCCGAGACTCTTGATACTGTTCCTTGTGAAGAAAAATCCTGTACTAAAATCCATGGAGTATAGTTTTTACCTTCACCGAAACCTCTGCCCATACTTAAATATTGTTCATATTTAGCATGATTCCATTGTCGCAAGTGTTTAGCCATTACAACATCACCCTTTATAATTATACAACATAATTGTAATTTTTCAACACTCTTTAAACAACTTATTTGTAATTATAAAACTTAATTGTAATAGTAAAGCACTTAATTGTCATTTAACAACCTTATCCATTCCAGCGTCCGTCTGCAAAGAATGGGGTAATATATGCCATGATGAAGCCTAAACCGTTAAGTATAGCCCAAGTAACTATTATTCTTTTAAGCCAAGCTCTTGCTTCCGTAACAGTTTTATCCGACTTAGAAAAATTAAGCATAAGTAATGCTATAGCCGCCGTTACAACTGCCGCTATTGTAGAAATCCCAAGTACCTGACTATACACATCCTTCATTATTTCTTCTGCTTTTTCCCATATTGTAACTGGCGCTGCAAAAACATTTAGTGAAAAACAAGCCATTAGCGTTACGATAATAAATACCGTAAAAAGTAAACGCCCGATGTTTATATGCTTTCTAACATCAGGCGTTTTTAATCCTATTCTCTTTTTCAATTCAATACCTCCTGAAATTAAATTAAGGCAACAAAAAAGCACCATTTTTTAATGATGCTGATGTTGCCTTTTACTCGTGGTACATTTTTGAGCAAACTAATTTTATCATACTTAAATTTACACATCAATAGCAAAACTGTGCCAATATTGTGCCTTATGAGTATTTAATTAAAAAAATGTTCTAAAACATTAAGGCTGTCCTTTTCGGTATAGCCCCAAAGAATGCAAGAAAGAGACTCCACAGCTTCTCTGCGTCTACGGTACCCTGGCTCTGTGTCCGAAGTGGGAGTTGGTTGACTTCTATATAGATGAGGGACAAACCGCGCCGAATATGGAAAGCGCACCCGAGTGGTGCAGACTCCTTCAAGATTGTATGGATGGCAAGGT
>SVPL01000043.1 GCA_015065925.1 Oscillospiraceae bacterium | reverse complement strand
AGCACCTGATTCCAAGCAGGTCTTGAAGCGTCGGCACCACTGTAATCCTCATCACAGTAAATGCCGTTGATTTGCCATCCTTTCTCGATACAGTAGTTTATTAGCATCGTCTTTTGATTTTGGATACTTTCGCTCTCGTCAGTCTTGTTTTTCTTATCCCTATCCTCTGAAGAAAGGCGAACATAAATATCCGCAATTTCAGTTAGCATTTTCAAAGCACTCCTTCCCACTTAGGTCCTGAGTGCTGCCGTGAAATGCAACACTATTATTATAATCTAATTCGTATAATTTTTCAATATCCATAACGCAAAGAGTTCGGATTGACTCGTTAATTTTTTCTTTGCGCTCTGCCTTGCTGATTTCGGAGAACGCATTAACTACGATATATTCGGTTTTATTTTTCTTCATATAATACGCCCTCCTTACCTACATAATGTTTATGCTGATTTAAATACTTTAATGTTTTCAGCATTATTAAAATCCTTCCCGACAACCATAATTTGAGCTTTGCTCGATTGTCGGGAAAGTATTACGGAAGTTAAATTTCTCATTTCAAGAAAAGATTAACAGCACCCATCAAAAGACAAGTGCTGTTAAACTTAAAAACATTAATATAAAATTCTGATGTCCCTTTAAAATTCAATCTACGATGCAACAAGCATATGATACCGGTGCTTTTTGCAAACGCCTATGCAACTAACGAATGATACCATTACCAACAACTGAATATAACAAGTAAATGTACCCTTATATAATTCACTAATGCAACATTGGTGTGATACCAATAGGCACACTCGGATATAACAAGTCAATGTCACCAATTACATTAAAACTAATATACAAGGCCGATGATACCAATCCTACTTTAAAAATTTGAATAGGCTTAACTTAAAAAGCAGCTCATAAACGTCAAATCCATTTTTTATAAATATGTTCTCCCTTATAGGGTAAGTTTTGATTTAGAATACTTATCGTTCAAAAACGTATGCTGTGACGCTGTTATCTATATAAAAAATACTTTTAGTCCTATTAAATCATTTAAAAGCTTTAATTTTCGGTTTTTTATGACCAAAGGAATAAAATCTATAGAAATGATTATCCTTTTGTGATGATTAGAATTTGAGAGTTTTTTGCGTCTTTCGTTTTTGGTGTTTTAAACATTTTGAGAGAGCAAAAATGATGCTCCTATTTTTATAGATTTACTTTCTTTATAGTTTCAAGAGCATCATACTTTCGGTTGCATATGACAAAGAGATTATTTTCATTTTGATATGGGCAAGAGGGTCGGCAATCTTGTCATCTCAAAGGGACAGTCATCTTTTATAATCTCTAAATGTAAATCATCGGACACCGAATCACCCTAAATGACAGTCCTTCATTCTCTCAAAATGTAAGTGAACGACTCATTTGAAAACGAAAGTTTTCACTCAAATTAATCTTCTATTAATCTAAAAATAATCTATGACGGTCATCGGCAAATGAGTATCATCTTGTCATTGCAAAGCGTAAGTCATCATCATAAAAATAAGACAATCAACCGAAAATATATTCCCATAAAACAACGGTCTGTACCCAAACGGGTGCAGACCGTTAATGTTTTCTTGAACTGAAGATATAAAGTTTTTCTACAATAGTTATAGAAATTTTATAAATAAAAGTTCTTATTACGGCATTAAAATGAGAGGAAATAAAAAATCAGCCCCAAGGTTTTACCCTCAGGACTGACTTTCTAAAATTTGTGTTCTATAATCCAAGCTAATATTTCATTATAATCTTTCCTGCCGTCAGCGACAGAAAGACCAAGAGAAATAAGCTCGGGTTGGGTGTATTGTAGTTTTACGTTGTTAAGCTGTAAAGTCATTAACATTACAAAAACACCAATACGCTTATTGCCGTCCACAAAAGCATGATTGTTTGTGAGAGCAAACATAAATCTTGCGGATTTTTCTTCGACTGTTGGATACGCTTCGCTACCCTCAAAACCAGACATAGCACTGTAAACCGCAGATTCCAAAAGACTTTGGTCACGAAGTCCGTGACTGCCACCGGTACGCTCAATAAGTTTATCGTGGAGTTCAATTATTTCTTCAACAGTAAGTAAAATCATTTTGCCAACTCCAGTAATGCTTCCATATTTTCGTCAATAAGTTTGTCTGCGGTGCCGTCAATCTTGGCTTTGCGCATTTGAAGAGCTGCAGCAATATTGTTGTACTCATCAAAATCAACAACTACATATCTCGGCTTATTATTTCTTAAAATAACAACCAAACCGCTTTCATCAACCGTACGAACGACTTTTGAAAAATTTTGATTTGCTTCGGTCATAGCAACTAAATTATCGGTATTAACCATCATTTTTATCACCTCTAGTATCATTATACCCGAAATGTAGGATAAATGCAACCTATTTTTGCAAAAAATATTGTTTTCTTGAAATGAGAAAACAAAATTACGTAAATTGTATGCGCGAAAGAAAATTATTTGAGACGGCAAATAATTTCCCAAAGCACAAAAATTTTAAAAATAAAAATTAAGAAAGGATGTTGCAACAATGAAAATTAAATATCATGTTGTGCTAATAGCAAATGAACCTGAATTAATCGCGTTCAAAAAATCCCTACCCTGTGGTCATCTGAGCCAAACAATCAAACTGATTATGACCGAATCGCTAAAAGACAAGGTTGCCGAAATCCCAATGGATTTTAAAATCGAGCCGGTCATAGAAGACGTTCATACTAAAATCTCTCTGCCCGAAGAATTAGTCCAAAGGTTTTGCAAAAAGTTCGGCTGCCAAAAAGGTTCTCTCACCACCTCTATTAAAAAAGAGATTAAAAAATGTATTCAGACTAATTTAAATCCTGAACCTGATGAATATTTTTCGTCCACAAAGGTTGAGGCAATCTTTAACCAAGTAAAAAATCGTGTGAACGAAAAAGCGATGTCTCTGGATGCCTGTAGCGAAAAAAGCAAGCTCATTGAAAAAGAATGGCTGCACGCATTTTACGAAATGCAGAATTCTTTAAATTCAGAAAGGAATAAACAATAATGAAAGAAAGAATTTTATTTATTAAACTCGACCCTAAAACAGAAGCAGATATTATCTGTTGGATGAACTCATTGCCCCCTCGCACCGTAAACAGAACGGTAAACGAAATTGTAGTTGCAGAAATCCGTGGGGTTATTGCATGGATTCCTAATGAATTTTCGTTCACCAAGCAAGCAGAGCCATTAAGATGCCGACTTATCTTTAGAAGCCGAGCTGCACTTAACTTCTTAACGAAAATTCCTAAAGGTGAATACAAATCGACTCTTGTATCAATAATCCGCTGTCATATTCAGAAGAGCAAAGGTATGCCCCCTGCACCGTTTAAAATACACAAGCGATATCTTTCTGAGGTTACCAACCAATTTGTAAATATGATTAATGCTAAAAAGCAAGAAACCAAGGGTGTGCCAAATAGGTATGATAAGCTCAGTAAGTTTTATGAACTTGCTTTTACAAATTTTTCTAACACAGTTTTTGAGTGCTACAAGTCTGTAGATATACTTCACGGTAATTTTAATCTATATCATTTAAACTGCGCAGACATCATCAATAACGCTTTCGTTCAGGTTTTTGGAGAGATTCCAAAT
Organism: Oscillospiraceae bacterium; assembly: GCA_015065925.1. Classification (GTDB taxonomy): domain Bacteria; phylum Bacillota; class Clostridia; order Oscillospirales; family Acutalibacteraceae; genus UMGS1279. The sequence goes on along the minus strand of SVPL01000043.1, from coordinate 21,013 downwards.
GAATCTGTGAATGAAAATTTAGTTGTAGCATCTAAAGAAAATACGCCGATTTCTACTGACGAAAATCAGGAGGATTCACTTTATACGATACTTAAATATGGTTTGCCTGACGAAATTCTCGAAACAATCAAAGAAAAAATTAAGGAGAGTAAAAAACAATGAATAATAATTTAAATAATGAATCAACTAACAATGAAAACGTGGTTTTCGTACCTGATATTTTAGAAAATTTTAAACCACGCGACAAGGAAGCCTTTAGAATTATAGTCTCGTCAGGCGTTTCTGAAGAAAAGGATGCTAAAGAACTTATTATTGACAGATTTATTGAAGAAAAGGATAAATCTATTAGTTCGCATACCGCATATCTGCACATAAAAACACTTTGCGATATGGGGTTACTTAAGAAAAAGAGAATGTCCACCGGTTACCGTCCGTTTAATATTTTACTCATTACCCCGTTGGGACAACATACTTATCGAAAGCTATTCAGGAAAGAACCACCTGTCCAGGAGCATTATAAGCTCTTAAAGGAACATTCAAGCATTCCGCACGCATATATGATTAAGGATGTTAAAACTGTTTTGGAAAAAACGGGAAACTTCAGCAGGATTACTATGGGACGTAAGGAAAACAGAATACCGCTTTATGATGCGAAGTCGGTAATTCCCGATATTATTGCCTATATAAATAATAAACCCGCCTACTTTATTGAGGTTGAATGTGGTAACCACAATCAAGAGCAATTTAACGAAAAGCTCAATAAATTAGTTGGCATAACTAAAACTGTAATTATCGTAGGCAGAAACCGAGAAGATGTAACGAATTTATTAAAGCCGCAGGTTGATAAATATATAAAGTTTAAGCATCTGGATGTACTTAGGTTCTCCGAAACACATATATACTTATTCAGCATCAATGACCTATCCAGAGGCAAATTCACTTACCATTATGATATGAATTCAAAAGAACCTATCTGCGGTTTTGGAAGAAAATCAAAGGAGGTGTAAGACGATGAACAATAATTTTGTTAATATAGGAAATAAAGCATTTGTGAGAGTAGCTGAGATTATATGTATTGAGGCTGCCGATTCGGATAAAGTGCGCCGAATTTTAGCACGCGCAAATCTCAAAAGAATAAACCCCGAAGTAATCGATACAACTTCGGATAAAGAGACTCGTTCAATAATTTTTCTTGAAGATAATAAATACTGTATCTCCAGCGTTAATGCATCCGTCTTAGTCAAAAGAGCGCAGAGTGATACTTCTGAACTTATAGACGAAAAATAATACCTAAACGTAAAACAGGTGCCGCATAACTGCGATACCCATCTTCGTCAATAAGTATTGTTTAAATTTTTTTAGTATATCCCGAAGCATAAACGCTTCGGGATTCATAGAGATAATATACAGTTAAAAATAAAAATTTTAGCAAAAGTTTATTAAAAGGTTAAAAATAACAAAAAACTATGAAATGCGGACGCGTAAATATGTGGTTGTCTAGTATTTCCATTGAATTTTAAAATTTAAAATGTTATCTTTATTATGAGAGGAGTGACGATAATGTCAATTGCAAAAGTGTATAAAGTGTTCTTTGTTAAGCTCATTGCAGTATTTGTTGCAACTGTGTTAATGTTGGGTTTGGCTCCATATTCAGATATATTAAATTTTTGTTTTAATGCTAGTGCCGAAGCAGTGCCGAAGTATGATTCTACCCTTGGTAGCTATAATGAGCATATCGATTCAAACGGCAATACCGTTTTAACTGCCACACCTTATAAAGGTTGCGGGTTTAGAGGCTGGTATTTAAAGGATGGTACTGAGGTTTCATATAATTCTTCATATACTTTGCCTTTGGGTGCTGATGCAGACGATTATACTCCTGTTTTTTATAATTTTAATTTGGTTAAAAACGGTGGTTTTGAAGAGTATGAGAATGGCTTAAGTCTTAAATCAGGAGTCTCAAATGATGAAGTTTGGGAAGGATTGTGTGATAGCGAACTAAAGGATTCAGGAAATGATTGGACTACTGCAAAGGTTTCAAGTGCTCGCGCAAAAAGGGGAACAAAATCTCTTGAAATTCAATCTCAATCAAATACCACCTATCACGATTTTTATAATTTGGAACCTCAAACCCAGTATACTTTGAGTTTTTGGTACAATATAAATCCCTCCACCACTTCGGTAAAAAAATACTTAAATTTTGTTTCGGTTATTGGTGCCGATATGCAAACTACTACTCGTGCTAATTCAAATAATGGAGATTATTTGAATGCTGTCGCTTTTAACGCTGATAGTGGAGCTTGTGCCGAAGATGAGTGGAAAGAGGTTTGTTTAACTTTTTCTACTGAAAATAATACTTCCGCAAGGCTGGCCTTGTATTATATATCTAATGATATCAACAATTCTCCTGTTAGCGCGAGCTTGTATATTGATGATGTTGTTCTTTTTAAGGATGTTATGGCAGAATCCACCTATTTCAATGAGGATTTTGCAAACAGTGATAAAAGATGGAATATATTCAATACAGATTTACTTAAAAAATCGTTGGATAACGGCCGATTAAAGGTGGAGTCAATTATTCCGGCGAGTCATATACAGTCGTCAGTATTTAAGGTAAAAAAAGGTGCGACTTACAATATAACTTTTGATCTCGATTTAAACGAAGTGACCCATCAATATATTCAGGAAACTGTAGACGGTGAACTTCAGTATGATGCTGACGGAAATCCCGTTTGGAGAGAAAATGAAAATGGGGAATTAGCGCCTAACTGGATAGATTTTTCTTTTTCAACGGCAGAATCAAAATATATTCCCTATTATTTGAGTGAATCTACTGCGGGAACTGATTTTGTTTGGACGGTTACTGATGCAAACGGAAAAATCTATACCGCAAGGTATGGAAAAGGGGCTAGTTTTACCGGTTTTGGCAAGTATACAACTCTTGCAACCGCAGGGCTTGATACAACCAATTCATTAAATATAAGTGTTTCGTTCACGGCTCACGAAACGGCAGATGTATATTTTAATTCTCGTTTAAATGGTCTTGGTGTATATTATTTAGATAATTTTAAAATTAGCGAAGATGTAACAAGTGTTGATTATATGAGTCTTATAAAGGATAACGCTATATCATCATTAGGTACTGCAATAAGAACGGTCGGCAGACAGGGTATGCGCCACAAAACTGAGATAAGCAAAAGACTTCTTACCGCCGATATGTATTACGGTGTTAGGTTAATTGAGTATGGAACCTTAGCAATTAAAAGCGATTATTTGGGCGAAAATGAACTTGTTTTGAATGGTATTTATGACTATAACGATGTTACTTATGGAAGTAAAAAAGGTATAGCGTACTCTTTTGAGGATAAAACCGATTTAGTTTATGCGGATGAACAAACTACTATCGATTTTACCGGTGTACTTATAAATATTGTCGAAGAAAACTGGACAAGCAATTATACCGTAAGAGCATATTTTAAATATATTGATTTAGATGGAAATATCAGCACTATTTATATTGAACCAAGTGATATTGCTGTTTATCCTATTGCCAAAATTGCATATTCTGCAAGAAATGAAGATAATGAGTTTTCTGAGAGTGCAGAGGTAAGGGAATATCTTTATAATAAAATCATAACTAAGTTTACTGATAAGGTTATAAATATTTATAACGAATCAGAGGCTATAAGCAGTAATTTTCAAGGTATTAGGTCTACAGTTTATCACGGAGTAACCTTCTTCCCCGATTTACACGGCAGAACCTATACCGAAGAACAAGCGGCTGTTGAAATAGATCGTTTAGTTGATACCAAAGTAGATAACGTTCGCACACGTTTTGATTCCCATTGGATGTGGGAAGCGGGTTCCGGTTGGAACTGGAATAGTACAAAAATGACAGCCTTTTATAAGTGGGCTGAAATGCTTCAGGAAAGAGATATATCTATAACACTTCAGGCAGGTTGGCATTTGCACGATTTTATCTATTTTTATGATACAAATGTTGCTACCGAAAAGGTTGGCTATGCACAGGCAACTGCAGAAGGTCATTCTTCCATACCTGAGGTAAATTATCTACATGGCTATACCGACGTTCCCACTTCAAAGGCTACCGCTTTATATGGTGAGGATAGTAACGCATCTGCTATTGAAGCTGCAGGCCGCAATATAGGTCTTAATCTGAATGATGAAGAATTTGCACATTACTCGGTTGCTGCCGCACGCTACGCAGAATGGATAAAGCAGGCCCTTAATACCTTTAAGGCTCGCGGAATAAATAATGTTGAGTATATTTTACCTTTTACCGAAACAGGTTACACAATGGTCGGGGATCCAACATATTCCTATGATGAATGGATGTTAATGACACTTGCTCTTAACAATACTTTGGAAAATGAAGATATAAGAAGTAATTATAAAATCATTGGCCCTGCACAGTCTATTTACGCAAATCAAGGCAGACTTTCGCTTGTTGAGTATATTTATAGTTTAATTAATGGTACCGAGTATGAGGCATTACTTGACATAAACGCAATGCACTCATATACCAAGCCAAACACGAACTTAGGCTATGCTGATACCGTTTATGAGCCTTATGCATCGTATTCAATGGCGGAGGAAAATTTCGAATATTATGACCGCATTTTAACCGAAAGCGGTACAAGAAATAAAGAATTTTGGTGCGATGAATTTTTCGCAACCGCACCTGATGCCAAGCATTGGGATGGGGTAGGTATGCAACTTACTCAATTTGCCGCAGGTTTTACTGCAGGTATAAATAACGGCGTAAATCGCTTTTTAACCTGGCAGATGTTTGATGCCCTTTGGGATAGCGAAGCTACACACAGTAACGCAGAATTTATTGGTGGTGTTCATTCAGTAGGCACTTGTCCATCCCTTATAAAAGCAGATGGAGATAATTGTCCCTCCGGTAGTGGTTGTCGATGCAATAATTACATTTATTCGTCTTATACACCACGCGTAACCTATTACGGAATTAATCTTATAGGCAAATATATGAATAATAAAAATGCTGATGTATTTAAAACTGAGGTTATAGATGAAGCCACCAAAGATGGCGGCGGAGTTTATGTAAGTGCAATTAAAAACGATAATGGCAAAACCGTTATTTTGGTTGTTAATACTATGCCTGTAGTCTCCACGGTTAACCTCAATTTAGAAGGTAAAGGGTTTAATTTTAGTCGTTATACCTATAATCCTGATGAAATTATTCCTACAGTAGATGCTCAGTCAATTAAATCAGATAAAACTATTTTTTCTTTAAGAGCATCCTCTTTTAGCGATGTAATCCCGGCCCGTTCTTTCAGGCTTTATGTTGATGAAAACGGCACAAGCTCTGAAGATACCGAAATACCTTTTGAATAATAAAAGAAGGTGCAAAAAAATTGTTATTCTCTTCTCCCTTTATATTGGCTACGACTGGCAGAAGGCACAGATGCACCAAAATTGCCGACAATTCCGTAGACAGTGCATTAGACCTTTATCTGGATATAATAAATCTGTTTATACGACTTCTTAGAATTATGAGCAGAAACAAAAAATAATAAAAATTTTCAGGAGCTATTTTTATGAAAAAACTCAATTTAAACGGCAATTGGAAGGGCGTTTGCTACACCGAGGACGGAAAAACCGATTTCGATTTTAACGGTAACGTCCCCAGCTGTGTACATACCGATCTGATAGCAGAGAATATTATTGACTATGATATTTTTTACCGTGACAATGCCGAAAAATGTCAGTGGATCGAAAATAGGGCTTTTGATTACACAAAAACCTTTACCGTGCCCGAATTTTCGGGCAATGCCGAGCTTGTTTTTGAAGGCCTTGACACCTACACCGATATATATCTTAACGGAGAGCATCTTGCAAGCACTGACAATATGTTTATTGAGCATCGGTTTGACCTGAAAAATCTGCTTAAAAAGGGCGAAAACACACTTAAAGTACATTTTCGCTCACCCATTAAGGAGGTTGAAGGTCTGCCTGCCTTAAAGGGTGCCTTCACTACCGAAAGACTACACTCCCGCCGCATGCAATGCACCTACGGTTGGGACTGGGTTGCAAGATTTGTAACCTCGGGAATTTACAAGGATACCTATATTGAATTTGAGGATAATCTTACCACCGACAACGTATACATTCACACCGTAAGCATCGCAGGGGGAGTTCCTCAGATATGCTTCGAGGCTGAATTTAAAAATTACGAAAAGGGCGATATGGTTACTCTGGAGATAATCTCCCCCGAGGGTGAAAAAATACTCTCCCACAACTACTTTGTTAAGGAAAGGGAGCTTAAGGGCTACATAGATTTGCCCGGTGCTAGGCTTTGGTATCCCGCAGGCTACGGCGAACAGCCCATTTATACTTTAAGGCTTTGCGGCAAGGAATATAAATTTGGTATCCGCACCGCTAGGGTTGCCCAGATTCCCGATGCCGTAGGTAGTGATTATTACAAAACTGCACTTAGAGTAAAGGAAACCGAATGTGGAAAAATGTTTGATGAAAATACCGAATTTTCGGGCTTTCAACTGTGGGTTAATGATATTCCTGTATTCTGCAAAGGTGCTAACTGGGTGCCCTCAGAGCCCTTCCCCTCGGCCGAGGCTGAAGATAAAATCACCGAAATACTCTCCCTTGCAAAGGAAGCAAATCTTAATATGCTCAGAGTCTGGGGCGGCGGCTATTTTGAAAAGGATCATTTTTATGATGAATGCGACCACCTTGGAATTATGGTTACTCAGGACTTTTTAATGGCATGCGGTCAGTACCCCGAAAAGGATTCCTACTTCATTAATCAGCTTAAAAAGGAGACCGAATTTGCCGCAAAAAGGCTTCGCAATCACCCTGCACTTATGTGGTGGTCGGGCGATAACGAAAACGCCGTAGAAGGTGCCGATGATATGGATGAATACGACGGTAGAACGGCCATACATTTAGGCATTGCCCCCGTTTTAATGAAATACGACCCCCAAAGACAGTTTATGCCCTCCAGTCCCTGTGGTGGAAATAAATATCAATCCATGACGGTAGGCACCGCCCATAACTCCAATTTTTTAGGTGAAATTTATTATCCCTACATAAATAAAACCGATATGGCAGATTATAAGGGATTCTTTAGCGATTTAGTTTCCCGCTTTGTTGCTGAGGAGCCTACTCTGGGTGCAATAAGCCTTCCCTCACTCCGCCGTTTTATGACCGATGAGGATATTTATAATTCCGATGATATGTGGCTTTATCATACAAAGGATTTAGGTACTCCCGAGGTGCCAAACGTTTATTTTGCAGATAATTTTGCAAGCAAGGTGTTGGGCGAATATACCGATAAAAGGGATAAATTCTTCAAACGCAAGTACGGTCAGTACGAATGGGTAAGAATAACCATGGAAAATCTGCGTCGTAATAAGGGCTACTGTAACGGTGAAATTTACTGGATGTGGAACGACTGCTGGCCTGCCGCTGTCGGTTGGACTTTTGTGGACTACTACTGCCAGCCTAAGGCATCCTTCTACTCCTTTAAGCGTGCGGCGGCACCCATTCTGCTTTCCCTTACCAAAAATGATAATAAATATCAGGTTTATACTGTAATCGATGGCGATAAATCTGTTTCGGGTGAGCTTACGCTTTCTGTTCTTGGTAAAGCAGGTGTCAGGGAAATTTCAAAAGAGGACATTTCATTATCCGACCCAATTTCGGCAGTGGTAAAGGAAGTAAATACCTCCGTTCTTGATGAAGGAGAAGTGCTTATTGCAGAGCTAAATGCCGATGGCGAATGCTACCGAACCTTCTTCCGCGAAGGCAATCTTCCCATTGTTCCAACCGATGCCGTTAAGATTTTAAGAAAGACAGACCACAGCATTACACTCACTGCTGAAAGCTATGTTCACGCAGTTGAGCTTGAGGGCGAGTACATTTTTAATGATAACTACTTCTCCCTTATGCCGGGTGAAACAAGAGAAATATCCTTTAGAAAAACCAAGTTGCACCAGAGCGATGAAATAAATCTTACCGCCTATACAGTAAAATTTGATTAACGGTTATAACCTGAATTAATTATGGTTTTAAACGTGCGACGGTTCAAAACGAAAGGGGCTGTAAAAAAACAACCCGAATAAAAAATCATCCGAGATTCACCTGTCGCTGTGAACCTCGGATTTTTTTAGACTGTTTTTACAGACCCTTTTTTAAGTTTTTTTGTTTTCCAAAATACGTGCTTCCTTACGGAATTTTAGCGGTGACATTCCGTATTTTGCTTTAAAGACATTATAAAAATAGTTTTCAGTACCGTAAAAAGTCTGTGTTGCAATATCGGAAATCTTCATATCGGTATTTTTAAGCATTATTTCAGCAACTGCAAGCCTTTTTTCCAATACAAGGGCGGAAAAGGTGCAACCGTATTCTTTTTTTATAATTCGGGATACCTGTTTGGGGCTTAAATAGACGTTTCTTGCCACATCTTCAAGTGTGAATTTATTACCTCTGTTATCGTTTATATAGGCTTCAATAGCATTGATATGACGAGGCGTATGTTTTTTGGAATTTTGGGGATTGTTTTTCGCAGATTTAATACTTAAAAAAACATTATTGAAAATTAACGCAGCAAGATATTTTGCATCCTCTTCAGCATAAGGAGTGTTAAGATTTGATTTTTCGGTGAATTTCTTTATATAAAAAGAAATTTCATCGGTTATTGGTAATTCGAATACATCTTGATTTAACTGTTCTTCAAATTTTGCATTTTTTTCAAATGAAAAAAGCAAGCAGAAAGTTTCACCACCTATAGGAACAGAAAAATGCTTGATTTTCGGGGGAATTATCAGTACAGAGTTTTTATATTCAGAAATGTAGTCGTTGGTCACCAATTTCATTTTACCTGATGTTATAAAAAATATTTCATAGGTAAAATGCGTGTGTGTTGATTTTATGCGATTGTAGTCAATAGACCCGTCAGAGCTCTTTACAAGGGGCGTTGCGCCAACGCGAAAAACATTGAGCATCATATCGCGGACAGCAACCCTTATGGGCGAACGGGACATTTTATTTTCAGTTTTTTTCATATCTTGAATATAACATAAAAGCCTAAAAAAGTCAAGAAAAATAAAAAACACATAAAAACTATGAAATTAGGACATATTTCCTTGTGATTGTCTAATCACTGTCTTAAATTTCAAACTGTAAAATGCTATGATAAAAACAGAGTAAAATATGTTGAGGTAATGTATCATGATAACAATAAAAATAGATGCAAAAAAGAAACATAAAATATCGCCCTATTTATATATGCAGTTTATGGAGCCGCTGAGTGCTACCGATACATCTGTAGATGCAGGCTGGGATTATACCAAAAATGAGTGGTATCCCTCTTTAATAGAAAAGGTTAAAGAGCTATCACCTACAATGGTTCGTTTTGGTGGAACCTTTGCCGCATATTACCATTGGAAAGAGGCTATCGGAGAGCAAAAAGACCGCATACCTATGATAAACCATTGCTGGGGCGGACTCTACAGCAATGCCGTTGGTACCGACGAGGTTATAGATTTTTGCCGTCAGGTAGAGGCTGAACCTCTTTTGGTGGTTAATACCGAATCGGATGGATTTGACATTTGGGCAAATCCAAGGGGGGATGGAAATCGACTTGGTATTGCCGAAGAAGCCGCCGAGTGGGTGGATTATTGTAACAATCCTGAAAACCCACTTCGAAGGAAAAATGGTACAGAAAATCCCTTTAATGTAAAATACTGGCAAATTGGTAATGAAACTTCTTACAAAATTTGCACAGGGGTTGGATTTAAGCTTGATGAATGTTATGATGTAACTAATCGTTTCGCCGAAAAAATGAGAAATGTTGACCCTGATATAAAGCTTATCGGCTGGGGCGACAGAAGCTATGATGATGTCAATTGGTGCAAAAGAATGAGCGAGATTGAGTCAATAGATATGCTTGCTTTTCATCATCATTTTGGCGGTGAAAAGTATGGCAGATTGTATGGAAATGATTATCGCTTGGATTCTGAAAAAACTTGGGAAATTTTAATGAGCGCCCATGAGGATTTAGACGAGCACATTAAAACTATGCGTGCCGACTGTGGCAATAAACGACTTGCTTTGACAGAGGGACATTTTATTTTAGCGGGAAGAAATCGCAATGAAATACTTTCATCTTGGGCGGCAGGCGTAGCGTATGCCCGCTGTCTTAACACAATTATGCGCCACAGTGATGTTTTGGATATCGCCACAATGGCAGATTTCTTTGGCAATGTTTGGCAGGTAAATGCAATTTTAATTCCCGGTGCCTTGAAATGGGAACATTTCAAACCCTATTTACAGCCGGTTGGATCGGTTATGTCGCTGTTTAAAAAGCATCAGGGTGAATATACACTTGATATAAATTATAACGGGAATATAGATGCCGTAGCCTCTGCTACCGATAATAAAATTTTCATACATATTGCTAATTTAAATATGAATTCGTCCAATGAAATCACCTTTGATTTAGGTGATAAAAAGGCTAAAAAAATTAAGATGCATTACATCACCGAAAATCCCACAACTGAGGTAACAATGCTTAATCCTGATATTTTTGCTCCAAAAACAATAGAATCCCAGAATTTGAATTTTAAACTTCCTGCCGCAGCTGTTGCAGCTATAGAAATTGAGGTTGAGTAGTATGACAAATGAGCAATTTTTAAAAAATCTTACGCCTCCCGAAGGAAAGGTGGATATAATCATCGATTCGGATGCCTTTACCGAAATTGATGATTTATATGCTATTAGTTATGCCGTTTTAAAAACCGAAAAATTTAATATTAAGGGTATTTGTGCTGCGCCATTTTGCAAACCGCCTCGTTCGGTAAGTCCAGAGGATGGAATGCTTAAAAGTTATGATGAAATTTTAAGGCTTTTAAAACTCTTAAACCGAGAAGATTTAAATTCTATTGTCTTTAAAGGCTCAGCAGTATATTTAGAAAATGAAATTACTCCTGTAGAGTCTGATGCGGCAGATTTTATTTCCAATACTGCAAATGAGTATTCTCCCGAAAATCCCCTGTACATTGTTGCTATTGGTGCAGTTTCAAATATAGCCTCGGCAATACTTAAAAATCCAAAAGTAAAAGAAAATACCGTTGCCATATGGCTTGGCGGAAATGCTACCCATCTGCCAATGGGCGCAAACGAATATAATATGCGCAACGATTTAACGGCATCAAGGGTTTTAATGAGTTCAGGTATACCACTTGTGCAATTGCCTTGTATGGGTACGGTGGATAAGCTCTTGACCACAAAACCCGAACTTGAATATTGGCTAAAGGGTAAAAATCGAATTTGCAACTATCTTTATGAGCGTACTGTAGCCGATGGGGAAAAATATTCACCATATAAGACCTGGTCGCGTGTTATTTGGGATATTTCTACTTGTTTTTGGCTTATGAACGGGGACAAAAAATATATGCAGGATAAATTAGTTCCTGCCCCAATCCCCGAATATACAAAGGAATATTCTTTTAATGAAAACAGACATAAAATTTGTCAGGTTTACAGTGTAAACAGAGATGCAATTTTTAATGATTTATTTGAAACATTGACTAAGTTTTAAGGGCTCTTGAGGTGGAAGTAAATGGAAAATACAACCTTTCCCATACTCGAAGAAAAAGAAAACGAAATAATAGTTAAATCACCTTGCAGGGAATATAAGTTTCAAAATTCCTGCTTTCCAACATCCATAAAATCGTTAGGACAGGAAATACTTAATTCTCCAATCCGTATTGTATGTGAGGCAAATGGTGAAAAAGAAATTTTTGAACCTGCCGAAAACTTTACGGTGGATTATAAGGATGATGCCGTTACTGTAGTTGCGGCAATGCAAAGCAAGGTCTTTTTCGTTAATACAACAGTAAATGTAGAAGAAGATGGCTGTGCTTTTGTGGGTCTAAGTATTATGCCTCGCGGTCTTTCGGTGCCTCAGCTATACGGTTTAGAACCAAAAACCTTTTATAACAGAGTAATAGATAAATTGTGGCTTGAAATCCCATTTAAAAAAGAATGTGCAACCTATTACAATATTGCACCCAACACTCGTCTTTACGTAGATATAGAGTACCGCGATTTAGCAAAAGGTGAGCCGTGGGCAATATCCTGGTCGGGAATGACACCTGAAAATGGCTTTTCTTCACCCTTTACAAGTCAAATCATGCTAGCAAATGATGATATTGGTTTGGGCTTTTTCTTCTATAGTGATGAGCATTGGAATATTAAGGATAAAACCAAGGCTTTTGAAGTTATAGAAAATGGCGATGAGTATATACTGCGTATTCATATTTTGGATGGCGAGTCGGATGTTTGGCAGGGTAGAACTACCGAAAATCAATCAATAAATCTGGATCCAATAACCTTTAAATTCGGCTTTTGTGCAACTCCATATCGGGAGATTGACACCTTTCCATTCACCGAAAAGGCTATGCACATAGATTGCTTTAAAAAAGTAGCCGAAAATTATGAAGATTTTCTCTCAAAACCCGTATGCGATGGCGATGATGAAATAGGTTTTGATAGGCTTAAAAGATTAGGAGTAGAGGTTCTTTACATCCACGAAAAGTGGAACGATATGCAAAATAGCCCTCTACTCACAAACAAAACTAAAAAAAGAGCTAAATATATTATCGAAGAGTGTCATAAGCGCGGAATAAAAGTGGTTCCTTACTTTGGTATGGAAATATCTTCGCTTTCGCCATATTTTACTGATTATGGCGAGGATTGGAAGGTGAAATCTTATCAAGATAAGGTAATGCTAAGCGGTTCGTGGAATCGCTGGCCCGCGCAAAGAGCGCTAAAGGTTTGCCTTAACAGCGGTTGGGCAGATGTGCTTATAAACGGTATTGTTAAGGTAATAGAAGAATTTGGCTTTGACGGAATTTATCTTGATAGCACCATGAAAATCAGACCTTGCACCAATTTTAATCACGGATGTGGGTTTAAGGATGCCGATGGCGTTTGGCATACTACCTATCAGCAGGAAGGTATCCGCAAGGTGTTTAAGGCACTTTATAAATATACCTCCGAGCGTGGACTTATTATGAACTCCCATTGTGGCGGTGCTATGAATTTGGTGGCACTTGGATATTGCACCTCCATTTGGGAGGGCGAAACTATTCAAGATCCTTTGCTGCATGGTGTAATATCAAAAATGCCCGAAGGTCATATGCGAATGGCATTTGGCAGTAAGCATTACGGTATGCCTATATATTCCCTTTGTTATTCAAATGATCCGGTTTGGACATATCACAGTGCAGTTACAATCGGTCTTTTACATAATTCTATGCCAAGACCTGTTGATATAGGCACACCGTTAGAAGAAACCTCTGCTTTATGGAAGGTTTATGATTCTTTCCCCATTGAGTGTTCAAAGTGGAAACCATATTATTCAAATAATGGTATCGCAACATCAGATAATAGAGTCAAGGTTAGTTATTATGATGCAGGTGATGAACTTTTGGCTGTTGTAGCAGGTACTGAAAAGGGTATTGAAAAAGAAGTAATAATTGATTTTACTCACCTAAATTCAGTCACCATCACTGATGCTTTCAGCGGTGAAACGGTATCGGAAAACGGCGTATATCAAACCTATATAAAAGGCTTTGAATATAGATTGCTAAGAATTAAATAATAGGACAAATGGCAAGACCAATTTGGTGAGATTTTGAGGGTGGTCAGACAATTCATTTTCCCGCAGAATTGGAAATCGTGCCTTGTTATATAAAAATAAAATAAAAAAGGAGCATATTTATGAAAAAATTAATTAGCATTATTCTTTCTTTAGTTTTAGTTGTTAGTAGCATAACTTCTATTTCGGTATATGCCACATCGGTATCCGATAATGATTTTGAAAATCCTGAAAATTGGGTTGCATATAAGGATACTGATAAGACATATATAAACGAAACAAATGGCGAAGTTGCTACTTGGGCAGAGTTTGATACAAATTCAAATTCCGATTACATTATTGAAGGCGATTCATCACTTTGCTTCACTAATACAGCCTCTACATTCTCAACATTTGTGTTTAATACTGAAAAAAACACTAACTATTCTTTAAAATTTAAGTATTACAGCACCAATGAAACAACACCTATAACCCGTGTTGGCGTTATTAAAAATGATTACAATGTTGAGTTTAAAGACGACCAAGGCTTTTATGTATATATGAGCGATACGGTTACTTTAACCACTGATGATGGCGTTCATAGTACTGCTGTGCGTGATACCACCAAAGGAACCGGTACAAACTATACCGCAAACGCTTGGAATGAAATTACACTTAATTTTAACTCTGCAGAAAACACCAGTCTTTCTTTAGTTATGAGGGTTAGCGCTGCAAATGTTTATATGGATGATTTTTCATTAACGGCACCTGTTAATGATTTTGAAAATCACAGACAATGGGTTGCATACAATGATACTGATAAGACATATATAAACGAAACAAATGGTGTGGTTGCTACTTGGGCAGAGTTCGATAAAAATACAAATTCCGATTACATTGTTGAAGGTGATTCGTCACTTTGCTTTACCAATACATCGGCTACCTTTTCAACATTTGTATTTGATACCGCTAAGCATACAAATTATACCTTGAAATTCAAATATTACAGCACTAAAGAAACAACACCTATAACCCGCGTTGGTGTTATTAAAAACGATTACAATGTTGAGTTTAAAGACGACCAAGGCTTTTATGTGTATATGAACGATACGGTTACCTTAACCACAACTAACGGTGTTCATAGCACTGCTGTGCGTGATACCACCAAAGGAACCGGTACAAATTATACCGCAAACGCTTGGAATGAAATTACACTTAATTTCAACTCTGCAGAAAATACCAGTCTTTCTTTAGTTGTAAGAGTTGGCGATAAAAATGTGTATATGGATGATTTTTCATTGGTAGCTTCTGATTTTATGGAAGACCCCAATGCTTGGACCGTTTATTCATCCAATTCTCTTTATGCCAATAAAACAAACGGTACATTAACAGGAGATCAAGCTGCATCTGTTAGCGCAAACACAAATACCGACTATATATCAGACGGCAGAACTTCACTATTATTTACTAATGGTGCTACCAATTATGTTGCAGTGCCGTTTGATGTTAACAAAAACACAGATTATGTTCTTAAGTTTAAATATTACGGCACAAGTGAGGCTACTCCTATTTTGCGCATAGGTGTTATTAAAAACGACAATTGTATTAAAGTGGCACCTACTGATGCAAATAAAACAACCTATTATACATTTATGAATCAAACCGGTTCATTTACAACTACTGACGGTCTTTTTGATAATCGTAAATCTGATTCAAGCAAAAATACTACTCTTGGTTATACAGCAAACGCTTGGAGCGAAATGGAGCTTGCTTTTAATTCGTATGAAAATGAAAGCCTTACTTTGGTTATTTATAGTAATGTAAATTATTACATAGATGACTTCACTTTAACTACTCCTGCTGAAAAAACAATAATTTCGTTTGAAACAAACAACGATAATGAATTAGAGGCTATTTCAGGTGATGCAGGTGCATCTATTGGCAAGTTACCTTATCCCACTGCAACAGGTATGAATTTCCTTGGTTGGTATTCAGATCGTGAGTGTACTATTCCCTTTACTGATACGGTTTATCCTACTGCCAATATAACCCTTTATGCTAAATGGTCTAGAAAGGTTATTACTGCCGAAAACTTTGATGATAATTATGATATAACCATGGCTTATGGTGATGGTGTTTCATTGCTTGGTGAAGGTGACTTTGGTACATCAGGCGCTCACAGTGGTGAAAATTCAGTTAAATTTGGCGAAAAGGGTACAACCTCTGCTAAGGCATACATTCCTATTTATGCAAATGACCGCCAAAAGGCATATGTAGAAAGCGGTAAAACCTATCGAATTTCACTTTATATGTCGGTTCAAAATAATGGTGCATTTTATATCGCTTATGCTAATGATGATTCTTTAACCTTTGCAGGTACCGAAAATGTAAAATGGATATTTAATTCAACCGATACAGGCAATATTAAGGATAAAGGTTGGCAAAAGCTTGAAACAACCTTTACCGCCGCTCAGTCGGGTTATATTTGGGTTGGTAAGGAATCCAATACCTTGGCTTGCTGGATAGATGATGTTGTTTTATGTGAGGCAACAACCTCAACAATTTCATTTAATAATGATGCTACTGCAATTAATGGTAATGCAGGCGATATTATAGATTCTTTACCCGTTCTTCCTTCAACTTTTGAAATAAATTTTGCTGGCTGGTATACAGATGAAGCACTCACAATTGCTTTTGATGATAAATATTATCCCGAGAGCGATATAGTTCTCTATGCAAAATGGAGTACAGAGAGTGCTATCGTTACCGCCTACAATAATGCAGCGGCACTTCGCATTGGTGCTAATAGTTCTACCGGTAAAAACGGTCTTAGAATTTACAACTCCATTGATATTGGTAGAATGGAAAATTCCAACATTGTAGAATTTGGTTCTGTTGCAATCCGTGAGTCAAATCTTGTGGAAGAAGAACTTATACTTGAATCTGCTAAAGCCGGTTTGGGTATTGCTTATAGCGAAGAAAAGGGAATATCCACCTTCTGGGATCAAACCGATGATGCTATTTATTTCACATCTTATTTAACCGGTATTAATCCTGAGTATTATGGTGAGAATTTCTTAATCCGCACTTATGCTATTGATGAAAATGGCAAAGTATACTACGGCGATACCGTTTCGGTTAGTGTATTTGATGTTGCATATAGTATAGATTTAGGCAATTCTGTAGATGGCAATGAGCCTTCAACTGAAGATATTGCCGCATTCAATGCTTTTGCAAACTTTGGCAATAATGGTTATGCAGAATATACCGAATGGTTGACTGCCAACAATAAAACCGCGGGAAATATCAGCGGCGCTAAGTAACTTAAACTTGTAGCGTTATAAAGCGTTATAAGACTATTAAACAAATATGATTTCGGGGTAGAATAAATCTAAATTTAAGTAATTTACCATTTGTTCTACCCCACAGTCTGGTACTTATAGGAGGATTATTAATGAAACGTTTAACTTCAATAATACTGTCATTTGTACTTATTTTTAGTTCAGTGACCAGTTTGTTGTTTGTTTCCACTTCAGCCCAATCAGTTTCGGGTACTGTGGTAGAAGATTTTGAAAGTTATACCATAAATTCCGCTTGGGGAAGTGGTGCCGTTATTTCTAGTGAGCAAAAGGTAAGCGGTAATAATTCTCTTTATTTTGCAAAAGACACAAGTGGTTATGCTTTTGTGTACAATAGTGAAAATATTGCTAATGCCTATGTAGAACAGGGCAAAACATACCGTTTGCGATTTAATATAAGGGTGCAGACAAATAATGGTGCACTTTGGTATCATATAGCAGATAGTGTTGATGGATTATCTTCTGAAACCGCCTCAACAAATGATTATTTAATTTTTAATTCTTCTGCAACTGCCGAAATGCGCAATAAAGGCTGGCAGGAAAAATATTTCGATTTCACCGCCGATAAAAGCGGTTATTTAGCCATTGGTAAAAATAGTGGCACACTCAATGCTTATATTGATGATATAGTTTTATCTCCTAAAGGAAATGTCACAATTTCTTTTGTAACCAACACTGAGGAGAAAATCGATGACTTTAGTGGTGAAATAGGTTCACAGATTGGAACTTTACCAACACCTGTTGCAGAAGACAATAAAATTTTCGCAGGTTGGTATACCGATTCGGAACTTTCTATACCATTTGCGGACACTCTTTATCCTAACGGCAATATTACCCTTTATGCAAAATGGGTAGAAGATGGTATAGCACTTGAAGATTTTGAAAATTACAGCGTAAACCCAACTTGGGGTAGCGGAGCGGTTATTTCTGCCGACCAGAAGGTAAGCGGCAATAATTCCCTTTACTTTGCAAATGATAAAAAAGGTTTCGCTTTTATATATAACAATAATAATATAGCAAAGGCTTATGTAGAAAAAGGTAAAAGCTACCGTTTGTGGCTTAATATCAGAGTGCAGACAAATAATGGTGCACTTTGGTATCATATAGCAGATAGCGTAAACGGATTAACTGCAGACACATCCTCAACCAATGATTATTTAATATTTAACTCTGGGGCAACTGCCGAAATGCGCAATAAAGGCTGGCAGGAAAAATATTTTGATTTTACAGCATCTAAAAGTGGTTATCTTGCTATTGGTAAAAATAGTGGTACTTTAAATGCTTATTTAGATGATATTTTGCTTTGCCCTCAGGGAAGCTCAACCATTTCTTTTGAACCAAATAACGGCGAAGCATTAGAAAGTATAAATGGATTTATAGGTTCAAGGATTGGTGATTTGCCAATACCCGTTTCTTCTGACGGAAGTGTATTTGATGGTTGGTATACCGATCAGGCACTAACAGTACCGTTTAAAAATTCTTATTATCCCATCAACAATATAACTCTCTATGCCAAATGGCAGGATAGCAGAATTTTGTATGAAGATTTTGAAGATTACAGTGTAAACCCAACTTGGGGTAGTGGAGTGGTTATTTCTACTGACCAGAAGGTGAGCGGCAATAATTCCCTTTACTTTGCAAATGATAAAAAAGGCTTCACTTTTATATATAATCAAGATAATATAGCAAAAACCTATGTAGAACAGGGTAAAAGCTATAGAATTTATATGAATGTCAGGGTACAAACCTCTACAGGCGCGCTCTGGTATTATATAGCAGATAGTGTTAATGGATTATCCTCTGAAACCTCCTCAACAAATGATTATTTAATTTTTAATTCTTCTGCAACTGCCGAAATGCGCAATAAAGGTTGGCAGGAAAAATATTTTGATTTTACAGCATCTAAAAGCGGTTATCTTGCTATTGGTAAAAACAGTGGTACTTTGAACATTTATTTTGATGATATTTTGCTTTGCCCTCAGGGCACATCAACCATTTCTTTTGAAACAAACAATTCCGAAACACTAGATAGCATTAGCGGTGCTATCGGTTCAAAAATCGGTGTATTGCCAAAACCTGCGGCAGAGCCCGGTAAAGGCTTTGAAGATTGGTATACCGATTCAGAATTAACCGTTCCGTTCAGCGACTTGTATTTCACTTCTTCAAATATTGTTTTGTATGCTAAGTGGAGTAACACAGTTTTTTATGACTATTATGAAACAGCTGACAATTGGCATTTTTATGAGGAAGGCCACACCCTTGGCGGCGATACCAATGCCGATGCGAAATGGTATGAAGCGTCAACCAATATTACAGATAATTCAGCAATTTATAATGGCGGTGAGGCATCGGTAAAAATAAATGCAAATACTTCTGCCGCCGCTATCAAGTTAAATAATGTAGAAATCGGCAAAAGGTATGATTTCACCTTCTACTACTATGTGCCAACCACTACAAAAGCATCATCTTTGGGTGCATGGTTAAATGCAGTAGGTATTTATCAAAAAGGAACATCCGTAGCCCAAAAGGGTGCTATCAGCAAAAACATTCCCGCCCTTGTAGGAGGCTCGGGTGCTAAGGTGGGCGAGGTTACAGCAGGTGCTTTTGGTGATGCATCTTGGCATTCTTATACCTTAACTTTTGCAGTAACTGAGCAGACAGGTAATGACCTTTATTTCGCCTTCCGTTGCGCTTTTGCGGAAAAATATATAATTTATTTAGATGCATTTTCGCTTACTGAAAATAATGCTCCCTCAACAATTGATTATTATGAAACTGCAAGCAACTGGCATTTTTATGACAGCGAAGAGGAAAGCTTTGGAGGACTCAATGCAGATGACCGATGGTATGAGGTAACCACTAATCAAACTGATAAAGAAGCTATTTACGGCGACGGAGAGGCTTCCCTTAAGCTTCATGGACATACCGTTGCTGCGGCTGTTAAACTGCAAAATGTTGAAATAGGCAAAAATTATAAGGTGAGCTTTCGTTACTATGCACCCGAAACATCACAAATGGCATCTAATGGGGCCTATCTTACCCGTGTGGGTATTTATAAGGCGGGTACGTCAGTCACATCTAAAGGCACATTTACTCCCGCTACAAGATTCCCGGGCGATAAGGTCAGCGGTGAGTCGGGCAAATGGTATGAATATTCTCTTATATTCCGTTGTAGTGAAAAAACAACATCTAATATCTATTTTGCCTTTTGGATGGGCATAAACGGTGACAGAGTTATTTATTTAGATGATTTTAAGGTAGAGGATTACAACGAATACATCTTTGATGGTTGGGAATCCCTTCAGGATGAGTATGTTATCAATTTTGATGATTTCCCTGTGAAGTATGATATGCCCGAGGCAATAGTTGTAGATAAAGCTCCCGAGCGTGATGGCAAGGTTTCCAACGCTACCCATATTCTTGCAGGTGAATGGGATAACAGTGTAATGGGTAATTTTAACCCGTCTCTTAACGAAGTTGACCCCGCGTTTAATATTCCTGTTGAACCCAATACCAAATACAGTATGAGTTATCTGGTATATGTTGAAGAGGGATATGGCTACGTTCCTTATTTTGGAATGTATTTCGATTATTTCAGCAATAATGTAAATCCGGGCGCAGGTACGGTTCTTTCTATTGATAATACAAATGTTAAATCTCCCGAATTTACTGAAGGCAGATGGATAAAGTATGAAGCAAGATTCACTACACGCCCCGACCAGACAATGCTTAGAATGACCTTTAATGCAGGTAAAACAACCGTAAGTATGTGGATTGATGATATTACGGTTAAAAAGGTTCATCCGGGTAGCGTTCAAAACGTAGAACTCAACTACTGTGAAGATGCATTCAACCTTGCTTTTGAAGATGAAACTGTAAAAAATGACGTTCTTGCGGCAAAAAGCGGTGTTTATAAAATAACTACCCCCGTTTATACCGATATGGTTTTTGGTATTACGGTTAACAGTAGCAATAAAAATTCTAATTCTAAAATTTATCTTTC
>SVPL01000095.1 GCA_015065925.1 Oscillospiraceae bacterium | reverse complement strand
AAAAGATTGGTTTTCAGTATGTGGATTTTGAAATTGAGGGTGATGATATTATTTATCTTTGCCGTACCGCAATGAACAATGCTCATAATTATCATGATGCTAATTATTCCACATTTCATCGCATTAAAAATTTCAGAGATTTGATTTACTAAAAAAACAATTAAAATTAAGGAGTGAGCTTATGTCGTATTTAGGCATAGAATTTGGCTCTACAAGAATCAAAGCAGTATCAATAGACGAAGATTTAAATATTATTTCTTCAGGGGATTATACTTGGAAATCAAGTTACCAAAACGGCATTTGGACCTATGATTTAAAAGAGGCTTTAAAAGGTTTAAAAATTGCTCTCTCAACTATAAAAGATACTGAAAACATACAATCGGTTGGTATATCGGGTATGATGCATGGGTATCTAGCTTTTGATAAAGATTGGAATCTGCTTACTCCTTTCAGAACCTGGCAAAACACTATCACCTCCGAGTCTGCAAAGCAATTAACCGAACTTTTTGGCTTTAATATCCCCCAAAGATGGAGCATTGCACACCTCTATCAAGCTATGTTGAACGGTGAAGAACATATCAAAAAAATCGCCCACATAACAACCCTTGCAGGATATATTCATTATATGTTAACAGGAGTAAATGCGGTCGGAATTGGAGAGGCTTCCGGCATTTTTCCCATTGATAGTGAAAATCTTTGCTATAACGCCGAAATGCTTAAAAAGTTCAATTCTCTAATATCAAATTTCGGTCTACCTTTTTCAGCGGAATCAGTTTTACCACAGGTATTGGTGGCAGGGCAAAACGCAGGTAACTTAACCGAAAAAGGTGCAGAACTAACAGACAATTTGCTTAATATTGGTATTCCTTTTGCTCCGCCCGAAGGTGATGCCGGAACAGGTATGGTCGCAACAAATTCTGTTAGCCCTAAAACAGGCAACATTTCAGCAGGTACATCAATTTTTTCAATGTTGGTGTTAGAAAAACCTTTAAAAAACGTTTATCCCGAAATTGATATTGTAACTACACCATCAGGCAAAGATGTTGCTATGGTACATTGCAACAACTGTACAAATGACAGTAACGCTTGGATTTCGGTGTTGAACGAAGCAGCAAATTTATTTGGTGCAAAGCCCAATACCGGTGAATTATACACAAAGCTCTACAAAAAGGCTTTTGAAGGTGATAACGATTGTGGCGGTGTTGTTGTTTGCAATTACATGGCAGGCGAGGAAATAACAAAATTAAATTCAGGTATACCTTTGGTTATGAGAAAGCAAGACAGTAACTTTACCCTTGCAAATCTTTTGAAAGCGAGTTTGTTTTCATCAATAGCCACCTTGAAAATAGGTATGGAAATTTTAGAAAAAGAAGCAGTTAAGGTAAACTCCTTTATAGGCCACGGTGGATTTTTCAAAACCGAAGGAGTTGGTCAAAAATATATGGCTGCAGCATTAAACACCCCCATCACTTGTATGAAAACCGCAGGTGAAGGCGGACCTTATGGAATGGCTTTATTGGCAGCGTTTTTGTTTAATAAAAATAAAAATCTTGAAGAATTTTTAGAATCGGAAGTCTTTAGTGGTTCCGAAAGAACAACCGAGCATCCACAAAACAATATGGTGCAAGGATTCAAAAAATATCTTGAAGATTATAAAAAAATGTTATTTGTTGAGCAAAAAGCAACCGAATTGTTTTAAAAACACCAAACTCCCCACAAACAATAAAAGTTAACCAAAAACTAAAAATACCTTGCCAATTCTTATTCTTTCAACTGTATATTATCTCTATGAACCCTGAAGTGATTTGCTTCGGGGTATCTTTTTTTGAAAAGGTAATTTAAATAAAAGAAAACAAATTGCGCAGTAACCATATCTTTAATTTTACCTTCTCAACTTAAAATCCGTAATATTCCCCCGCTTTTTTTCATACAATTAACTACATTAGGAGTTGATTTTATGAAGCAGTCGGTAGCAAAGCGCGCCACCATTTTAGGGGAATACATAAAGCAAAACGGTGCAACCGTCCGTCACACCGCAGGAGTTTTTAATATTTCAAAGTCAACGGTACATAAGGATGTGACAATTTAGAACGGTTATTTATTCCCTTTAAATTTAATAACTTTCATATACGAAAATGCAGTTACCTTTGTGGGCAACTGCATTTTTATGGATATTTCTCTATCCTTTACAAAATTTTAATATCATCGCAAATTATGGTTTTAGGCAAATTAAGATAATTGATTTCAAATAATTCATTGGTTGAGGTGTTTAGGAAGGCTATAGCGTTATATTCTTCATAACCATCCTCATCGTCCTCTAAGCCATTATCGGTTTCATACATAGTATCATATTTGGCTATGACTGTTTCATTTTCATAAATAAACTTAAACTCTAAATCAAAGATAACACTTGCATCATATCGTTCATTTATGAAGTGAATCAATGTTGAAAAACCATTGTTCTCTTTATCATAAATTATCATTATTTAATCCTCCTATTTAAAATTTTTGGGTTTTGCAGGTACAATATGTGCACCTGACTTTGAGTAATGTATTATGCCCATTGTGGTTGGATAACTTTTACCCGAAGAATCATCAACATAATTACCAATTACCGTTCCAAAGTCAACACGTTCTTTATTAGGCCCGAGCGGTTGCCCGGTTCCACTATGTTGTTTGATTAGGTTTCACGTAGACCATCTTCAAATCTTTTGCGATCTATCAATTTTCTAGGACTGCCGCCTACTGTGCCAATAGCAATATCAATATTTAATAAGCGTGTTCAACATTAACTATATCTGTGCTAAAAACATCTGTGTCTATATATCGTTTAGACAATATATTTCTTATGTCCTCCGGTAGATTATCTATTCGTAAAGATGCCTTAGGTGAACAGATTTTATAATAAGAATCACCATTTGCATCAAAACAGTAAATCCCTTTTTGAGATAACATAATCGCATCGTTAACAAGGTCATTATCTTCATAAGGAATAATAAGCTGTTCAGAAGTTGATTCGGGTAAAACATTCATAAAAAAATCCTCTAACAACTCATTAACTTTTCTATCAGCACATACAAATTCAGGAACATTCCCAATTCCACTAGAAGTAAATTCTAATATGTATCCATTTTTATCAATGGCAAACCACATAATATCTTCGCATTGTAAATCAATGTTTGTTATTCTCATAATTAACACTCCTCGTATAATAAAGTAGTAGTTTTTAGTGTCCCTCTGCAAGGACAATATGCTACACTGTAAATGGTGCTGTGGATTGGTTCAATTCTCCTACCGCAATGACGGTTTATTTAAGGCTCCAACCAC
>SVPL01000042.1 GCA_015065925.1 Oscillospiraceae bacterium | reverse complement strand
AAAATTTAGAAGAAATAGTCTTGCCTCGTGAGGTCGAATACGGAATAAAAGATTACCAAAACGGCTATCTTAAGCTTGTTTCGGTAGGCGGAATGAGAGCAACTATTTCTGCTGTTGATGCTTTGCGCGCTCAGGGTAGCGAATGCTTTGGCGGTAATCTTAATTTGTTATGGCATAAAGAATACGGTCCTATTTGTGCAGCAACTATGCATTTCTATCGCCGTACAGAAGTGCATAATATGCAAAATTTAAGGCAAGGCAAAACAGAGTGTATGACCCCAAGAATTATTTGTGGAGAGTATTCAAGCGATGCGGATAAAACTGTTGAAATAAGCAGCTCCGGCGATAAAAACAAAGCAGAAGTTACAGTTATTGGTAATAACGAATTAAACTTTAAAATAGTCTATACTTTTGTGGGTGATGAACTTGAAATGACCATTACCTGTGAAAAAGACAGCATTTATAAATTGCCCATTATAGCCGATAAAAAGGCAGAAATTAAGCTTATTTCACAAAATGAAATTAACTTTAGAAATATGCTTACTGTTACCGCAAGCGCCGAGATTAAAACCGATGATTTTTCAAAAAGATATTTCAATCAAGTCGGTGGCTTTGAATATTTGCCACTTGAAATCCCGCTTAAAGCCAATGAAACCGTTAAGGTGAAATTTACTGTTAAATAGGTGTATATTATGCAAATGCCTTTAATTGGTAATACAAGAGTTTTAAATATGTTGGATTCTATGATAAAAAACAATAGAATCCCTCACGCTATTTTAATTGAGGGCGAAGAGGGCTTAGGCAAAAAAACATTGGCTAATTTTATTGCTAAAGCCTGTTTATGTAAAAATGAGCCAACTCCTTGCCTTAATTGTAAAACCTGCCATCTTATTGAAGTTGGCAGTCATCCCGATTTTCAAATTATTGAGCCTGACGGAAATCAGATTAAGGTAGAACAGATAAGAGAACTAAGGGTTGAAGCCTTTTTAACTCCTATGGCAGCTGACGGCAGAGTTTTTATAATTGATTTTGCCCATACTATGAATGATTTTGCTCAAAATGCTCTTTTAAAGGTTTTAGAGGAGCCTCCGCAGGGTGTTACTTTTATTTTGCTTGCCAAAAGCGCAAAAATGTTGCTTGAAACTATTCGTTCAAGATGTGTTTGTTTCACGCTTTCGCCCGTTGCTTTTGAAGAAGATGCTATAAATAAGGTAGCAGTATTAGCAGGTGTTACTAATGCTGAAGCTCAAACTCTTTTAATCGCTACTGATGGTAATATTGGTGGAGCCATTACATCTGCTAGTGGTGATACTGTCTTTTTATCGGGCGTTGCATCTAAAATTTTATCCTTGGCTGCGTCAAAGGATAGGCTTGGCATTTTAACCTGTTTGCAACCTTATGTTAAGGATAGAGCAAAGGTTTCAGAGCTTATTTTTGAACTTAAAACAGCCTTGGCAAAGGAAATAAAGAAAAAAGCGATGAAGGAGATGTCCTCCTTCACCGCGGAAAAACTTAATTTTTGTTATAGTGAGCTTAACAACATTCAAAGTAAATTGGAATTTAATCCTTCAATCCCTTTGATTTTTTGCTTAATTGCGGCGGTGCTTACCGCTTAGCCAAAGTATAAATGCTTTGGCTGGCAATTATTCTTTGTCTGTTACGATTGCCATAACTGTACCGGGAATACTGTAGTCGTGGGCAAGAATTATGTTATTGACATTTGGAATTAGCTTATCCTTATTAACAGAAAGGGTTAGTGAATTTATACCGCCCGAAATACCTGTGCCTAGGTATTTTAAATAGGCTTCTTTAGCTGTCCATATTTCAAAAAAGCTTTTTTGCATTAAGGATTTTTTTCTGGTGGTAGATGCGCCTGAAATGTATTTTAGCTCATCTTCATTAAAAAGTTTTTTGGCTAAAATTGCAGAAAAATCCTTTATAACCTCAATATCTATTCCAATAGGTCGGTCGCTTATAGCAACAGCGGTATAGTCACCGCTGTGTGAGATGTTAAAATGGGCGGGCAAATTTAAAACATATGGTTTTCCGTGGGCGCCCCTTTTAATTTCAATATTTTCTTCCTTTATGTTATACAGCTTGCTAAGATATTTTCTTACAAGAATATCTCCCGCAAGACTGCGTTTTCTATCATTTATATCGGCTTTTTTCAGTATTTCTTTTTTTCTGATAAGGTCAAGCGACTCAAGCTCTTTTGAATAGAGCTCATTACTCATTTTATTTATATTATAGTAAAAAATATTATACATTTTATCACCTCGGATTAATTTATTTTATCATAAATAAAAGCAAAACACAAGCAGAAAGTGAGATAACTTATGAAAAACGGATATAAAACAATTGCATCTATAAAAAAAGACTGTGTTTCATTTGCCGATAAGGTTTTAGAAACAGATTTTTCACAGATGGATGATGATACCTTGTGTGTGACTGCCGATCAAGCTCGCGAGCCTATTGAAACAGCCTCCGCAGTAACTGAGGTTATTTTTCGTAAAACGGGGTTAAAATTATTCAGCTGTCAGCTGCAAACTGCATACGCTCTTTATAACGGGCATATTGCGGAGCTTTCTACAGGTGAGGGTAAAACCTTAGCGGGTGTTGTTGCCGCCGTTATGTATGTTAAATCGGGACGCAAGGTTCAGGTTTTGGTATTTAACGATTATTTGGCAAAGCGTGATGCTACCGAAAACCAAAAGATTTATGAATTTTGCGGTGTTTCGGTTGGATATATTACTGAAGCTACCCCTATCAGAGAGCGTGCTGAGCAGTACGAAAAGGATGTTTTGTATATATCTGCCCGTGAAGCGGGTTACGATTGTATTCGTAATTTTGTAGCATATAATGAGAGTGAACTTACAGGCGGGGAATATGATGTTGCCATTGTAGATGAAGCCGACTCTATTTTGATTGACGAGGCATCAATTCCCTTGATTTTAGCAGGTAAAGCAGAGGACACCTCAGCTGATGAAATAAAGGTTATGGAAGCCGTTAAAAAACTAAATGCAGATGATTATGATGTTGACGAACAGGACGGTCAAATTTGGCTAAACGATAACGGTATTGAAAAAATTGAGACAGAGCTTGGGATTGAAAATCTTTATGATAATAATTCTGAGATTTTATCGGATGTAAATACCGCCTTACAAGCCTTGCATCATCTTACAAAGGATAAGGATTATATTGTAAGGGATAATCAAATTGCTGTTGTTGACGAAGCAACAGGCAGAATTACGGTTAATAGAAAATTCCCAAATGCATTGCATCGTTTTGTTGAAATGAAAGAGGGGATTACCAACACAGTCAACACAAAAATATATTGCTCTATGACCATTGGCGCATTTATGAGTCAATACAGCACAATTTGTGGTATGACAGGTACAGCCGCAACCTCTGCAAACGAATTTGAAACAACCTACGGCACAAGAACGGTTGTTATTGAACCCCATACACCTTGCATCAGAACCGATTTGGAGGATGCGATTTTCTTAACAAATGCCGAGCGAGATGAGGCACTTTTAGAGGAAATAATAGCTTCAAATGCCAAAGGTCAACCAATTCTTATTGGTACAGCAAGCGTTAAGGATTCTGAGCTGCTTTCCAAACAACTCGCAGAAAAGGGTATTGAGCATAGTGTTCTTAATGCTCGTAATGACGAAAAAGAAGCGGCAATCATTGCTGAAGCTGGTAAACCGTATTCTGTTACTGTTTCTACTAATATGGCGGGACGCGGTGTTGATATTAAGCTTGGCGGTGCAAGTGAAGAAGAAAAAGAGTTTGTAAGTAATGTAGGCGGTCTTTATGTTATTAGTTCAACCGTTAATCGAAGCCGAAGAATTGATAACCAATTAAAGGGTAGAGCAGGTCGTCAGGGTGACCCCGGCGTAAGTAAGTTTTTTATTAGTCTTGAGGATGAAAACATTGCCCCATTTTTTGATGAAAACGCAAATAACGGTAAGCGAATTACCGAAAATGATAAGCTTTCTATGGTGCGCACTGCTCAAACAACCTTGGAGGGTAATGAAGCCGAGGCTAGATATACCCTTAAAAAGTATTCTTATATAATTGAACATCAGCGCGAGATAATGTCTAATTACCGTTTGGCGGTTGTTAAGGGTGAAGAAAATCCCAATATTCTGAAAAATGAGGATCCTGATTTTTACGAAAATCTTTTAGAACAAACAACCGAGGAAGAAATTATAAATGCCGAAAAAACATTGACTCTTTATTATATAAATCAGCATTTTTCAAATTATCTTGAAGCAATGGAGGATGTTAAAAGCGGAATACACCTTGCCATCGTTGCGGGTAAAAATCCTTTTGATGAATTTAACCGTTCTGCCATTGAATTTTTTGAGGAAATGAAGCAGGATTTAAAATGTGACCTTCTTACTAAAATGCAGGAGGTTGAGGTTGTAGACGGTAAAATTGATATTAGCCTATTCAACATTAAACCCACCACAGGCACTTGGACCTATATGGTTGATGATTCGGCAGGTCAGTTTAACCATTTACCCGCCCTTATGAATATGGTAAGCAAAAAAATCAAGGAAAAACTATCCTTCAGTGAGCGTTTAGATAGATTTCTTAATCGCAAAAAGAACTGATATAACCTATTTTATTCATTATTCTCAATAAGCAAAACCGTTGAGAAAAGCGCTGTATAAGCGTATTCCCAACGGTTTATTTGTGTTGTATTTAGGTTTTTGATAAATAAAATATTTTATTCCGATGTTGAAGGTGGTTCCTCATTAGCATTGTATCCAAAATTAAACTTAATTACACCGCGCTTTATAAGGTTGTTTAATACAATAAGGGTAATGGGGAAACCAAATAAGCCTATTATTCCTAACAATTTTAAGCCGCTAAACATTGCAAGTAAGGTGATGAGGGGATGCAGTCCCACTTGATTTCCAATCACCTTTGGTTCTGAGAAATTACGAACCACGGTTATAACAATGTACATTATTATAAGACCTATTGCCTTCCAAATATTTCCCGTAAAAAGCGAGATTATTGCCCAAGGAATTACAACGGCACCTGTTCCCAAAACAGGAAGAATATCTATAACACAAATAATTGCCGCAAGTAAAATTGCACTGCTCTGCCCCATAAGCAATAAACCAATTGAAAGTTCTGTAAATGTTAGCAGCATAAGGAAAATATATCCCTTAAGCATTTTAAAGATGGTATTGAAAAATGTATCTTTTATTTCAGCAATTAACCCCCAAGTTTTAATGGGCGTTATTCGCTTGGCAAAAAGAATAATTTTATCGTAGTCGTAAGCAATGTAACAACTGGCTACAACCGTTACAATAATGCTTATTAGGTACGAGGGTATACTGGTTGCTATATTTAAAGCCCAATCCGAAAGGGCAAGACCTAAAGAACCGATAACGCCTGTTAGTTTTTCGGGAATAGTGTTTATATAGTTTGTTATAGCAGTGGGAAAGCCTTCAAGAGTTTGTGTAAGTGATGTGTTTAATCCGTTCACAAATTCCATAATATCGGGTACCATACCGGGAAGAATTGCAACAATACCGCTTAACCACCGATAAATCAAATAAATCAATAAAACAACAACTGCAATTATTAAAATATAACTGCCAACCACAAAGGTTATTGTTAGGGGACCTTTGGCTATTTTTGTTTTTTTATTTATTGCTTTAACAGGTTTTTGAACAAAAAAACTAACAAATATTCCTATTACAAACGGAAGTAGATAAAGTGATAAGAATTTGAACACAAAATATATTATTGCAATTATAACCGCATAAAAAGCAATATCTATTAGAAATTTTTGTTTTTTCTGAGTGGTCAACTAAAATCATCCTTTGCTTAGGTTTTTAAATTCGAGTCTTAAAAACCTATGATATAATAATATAATACTCTAAAAAAGGTATATCTTCAAGTGTATTTTTAATAATTTTGTAAAATTGCACATTAAATAATGAAAAAAAAGCAAATTTTCTTTATAACTGCTATTGATTTGTTTGTAAAAATGTGGTATATTTATATTCTAAACACATTTGTACTTGGGTGGTGGACAAAATTTGGATACTGATATGCTGCTTGTAAAATCAGAAGTTTTACCTGATGTTTTTGGAAAAGTTGTTGAAGCAAAGCGACTTTTAAATTGTAAAAAAGCCGCTAGTGCAACTGAGGCTGCTAAAATGTGCGGCATTTCAAGAAGCGCTTTTTACAAGTATCGTGATTCTGTTTTTGCGTATAAAGAAATGGCAAACGAAAGTGTTGTAAATTTGTCTGCCGTTTTGGAAGATAAAGCAGGTGTGCTTTCGCTTTTTATTTCGGTTCTTCATGAAATGAAAGCAAATATTTTAACCATTAATCAAGGTATGCCGTCGGGTGGAGTTGCACAGGTTACGGTTTCGTATCGCAGCAACAAAAACGATGACGATATTTCAAAAGTTCTTAAACGACTTTCGAAAATTGATGGAGTAATAACCCTTGAACAGGTATTGGGCGGGGTTTAGTTTTGGAGGATAAAAAATGCAAACTGTAAATGTAGCGGTTATGGGCCACGGAGTTGTTGGCTCAGGTGTGGTTGAGGTTTTACTTTCCCACGAAAAAAATATTGCAACTAAAGCAAAAAGCAATATTAATGTTAAATATATTCTTGATTTAAGAGATTTTCCGGGCTTAGATTACAGTGACCGCTTTATAAAGGATTTTGACCTTATTTTAAAGGATGATAGCATTAAGGTTGTTGTTGAGGTTATGGGTGGCATACACCCTGCTTACGATTATGTTAAGGCGTGTCTTGAGGCGGGAAAAAGCGTTTGTACATCAAACAAGGAGCTTGTTGCCGCCCACGGTGCAGAGCTTTTAAAAATAGCAGGGGAGAAAAATGTCAATTTCCTTTTTGAGGCAAGTGTTGGCGGCGGTATTCCTGTTCTTCGTCCCATTGCACAGTGTCTTGCGGCTAATGATTTATATGAAGTTTTTGGTATTTTAAATGGTACAACAAACTTCATATTAACAAAAATGATAAGAGAAAATATGTCTTTTGATGATGCTTTAGCTTTAGCTCAACAGTTGGGCTATGCAGAGCGCAATCCTTCGGCTGATGTTGATGGTCATGATGCTTGTCGTAAGATATGTATTTTAGCCTCACTTTGTTTTGGTAAGCACGTATATCCCGAGCAGGTTCGCACAGAGGGTATTACAAAAATCACCCTTGCCGATGTTGAATATGCAGATATAGCGGGTTATGTTATTAAGCTTATAGGTTATTCAAAGCTTTTAGATGATGGAAAAATTACGGCAGATGTTTATCCTGCTCTTGTTGCTAAAAGCAATCAACTTGCAGGTGTTGATGATGTTTTCAATGCAGTAATGGTTCGCGGTGACGCAGTAGGTGATGTTCTTTTCTATGGTAGAGGAGCAGGTAAGCTTCCTACCGCCAGTGCCGTTGTTGCTGATGTTATAGATTCGGTTAAGCATCTTGAGGCAAGAAAATATCTTTCTTGGGATGATGGTGACAAGGATTATGTTGTTGACTCTAAGACCGTTAAAACAAGGCTTTATGTTCGTGCTCAGGTTGATGATGTTATTGATGCTAAAGCTAATGTTTTTGGTGTTATTGATGATGCTGAGTTTATTGTGACATACGAAGATAAAGATGAGGTTGCATTCATTACCCCCGTTGGTATTGAGTCAGAATTAAAAGAAAAAATTAATTCGGTAAAACAGCTTAAAAATGTTTCTATTCTTCATGTTTTAGATTAGTTTAAACAGAATACTTCTATAACATAATTTATTTGTGAGAATATGATGGAATAGATATTGTTTATTATGTTTAACAAAAAATGGTATTTTTAAATACGGAGGAGTAAATTTTATGGCACTTATTGTTAAGAAATTCGGCGGCAGCTCGGTTGCCAATGCCGAAAGAGTAAACAATGTTGCGCGAATTGTTACTGATGAGTACAAAAATGGCAACAGTGTTGTTGTGGTGGTCTCTGCACAGGGCGATACCACAGATGATTTAATTGACAAAGCGAAGGAAATAAATCCCGCTGCATCAAAAAGAGAAATGGATATGCTTTTATCGGCTGGTGAGCAGATTTCAATCTCTTTGCTTGCTATGGCAATTGAAAAGCTCGGTTTTCCTGTTGTATCCCTACTTGGTTGGCAGGCAGGCTTTCAAACCGATTCTAACTACACTGTGGCAAGAATTAAAAGAATTGAGTCCGAGCGCCTCAGAGCCGAGCTTGACCGCGGTAACATAGTTGTTGTTGCAGGCTTCCAAGGACTTAATAAATATGATGATGTTACAACCTTGGGCCGTGGCGGTTCTGATACCAGCGCAGTTGCAATTGCGGCTTCCCTTAAGGCAGACCTTTGCCAGATTTATACTGATGTTGATGGTGTTTATACCGCCGATCCCCGCAAGGTAAAAACTGCCGTTAAAATGGATGAAATCACATACGAAGAGATGCTTGAACTTGCAACTCTTGGTGCTCAGGTTCTTAACAACCGTTCTGTGGAAATGGCTAAAAAATATAATGTTGAGCTAGAGGTTCGCTCCAGCTTAGAACCCACAAAACTTGGTACAATTGTAAAGGAGACAGTTAAAATGGAAAAAATGTTAATTCGTGGCGTAGCTTGTGATAAAAATGTATCTCGTATTTCTATAGTAGGTCTTAGTGACCATCCCGGTACTGCATTTAAGGTGTTTAATGCTCTCGGTCAGGCAAAAATTAATGTAGACATTATTCTACAATCCGTTGGTCGTGACGGCACTAAGGATATCACCTTTACTGTTTCTGAAGATCAGTGTAAGGATGCAATTGCCGCAGTTGAAAAGCTTGAAGATTCTCTTAAATATACCAAGATTGTGCACGATGAAACTGTTGCTAAGGTTTCTATTGTTGGTACGGGTATGGAAACACATCCCGGTGTTGCTGCTAAGATGTTTGAAGCTCTTTATGACGCAAGCATTAATATCGAAATGATTTCAACCAGCGAGATTAAGATATCTGTGTTGATTGATGTTGATGATGCTGAGCGCGCAGTTTCTGCAGTTCACGACGCTTTTATCAACTAGTGAAAAAAGTTTTAGCGGGTGGTTGCTTTTGCTACTGCCCGTTTATTTTTTAAAAAAGCGACCAATCCGTCGAAGGATTAGTCGCTTTTTTGTTAATTCAAATTTAAACAAAAATTACTTTGCTTCTTTTTTGGCTTTTCTGGCATCTGCACCTTTTCTCCAAGAATACCAAAGGGGACTGGAGAGGCAAACAGAAGTAATACAACCTGAAACAATACCAACCGCCATAGGAATAGCAAAACTACGGAGTGTTGAAAGACCAAAGAATTCAGCAACAACAACAATTGCAACAATTGCAAGGAAGGTAGCAACGGTGGTTTTTACTGTTCTACCAAGAGATTGTGTGACACTGGTGTTAATAAGCTCACGAAGTTCCATTTCGGGATAAAGCTTGTTGTTTTCACGAATACGGTCATAAACAACGATAGTATCATTAAGAGAATAACCAAATGTTGTAAGAATAACAGACATAAAGTTGGAGTCAATTTCCAAGCGGAAGAAAACACTTGCGGCAAAAGCCATAAAGCAGTCAAGAACGAGTGCTAAAAGGGCAAACATACCTGCTGAAACGCCACCGATTTTACGGAAACGAATACCAACATAAACAACAACCAAAAGACCTGCAACCAAAACAGCTACCAAGCATTTAAGGAAGAAGTTACCTGCAATGGTACCGCTAACTGTATTTGAACCGATATTAGCAATTTTATTATCTGCAAATGTTTTAACAAGCTTAGCGGTAACAGAGCTTTCAATTGCACTTGGAACGGTAACGGTAAGGGTTTTTGTTTCAACATCCTGTGCAACGGTTATTCCGTTAATACCAAGAGCTTCTTCAAGCTTTTTGGTAACGGTATCGGTTTCCTTAATGCTACCCTCGAAGGTGAAGAAAACATTGTTATCATCAGAATTTGCGTCAGCCTTTACCGCAATTTTGTTATCAGCTAAATTAGCGTTAAGAGTTTTAAGTATTTCAGCTGTTGTGCTTTCGGTAACAGTAGCCTTTACACTGGGTAAGGTGATTACCAAAGATTTTTCGCCTGTAGCAAAGTTAGTATTTTCAGAAACGGCTACCTTTTGTCCAACAGTATCTTCAATGGCAGCTTCGGCTTTATTAAGGTCAACACTACCTTCAAAGCTATAATTCAATACTGTACCGCCCTTGAAATCTATGCTGAGATTAGCACCAAAAATTGCAAGAACAACAATTG
Organism: Oscillospiraceae bacterium; assembly: GCA_015065925.1. Lineage (GTDB taxonomy): Bacteria > Bacillota > Clostridia > Oscillospirales > Acutalibacteraceae > UMGS1279. Next base: position 15,235 of record SVPL01000042.1, on the reverse strand, counting down.
CTGCGGCGATGATTACGGCATAAACCGAAATCCAGATTTTTCTATTCTTTATGAAATCGAATGTTTTATTATTTTGCATTTTTGGCACCTCCAAATAACCAAGGTTTGCGTAAGAACTTAAATCTAGAGATGCTTCTAAGCATAGCGCGTGAGAAGTAAACACCCATAACCATATTGAAGATAACACCGATTAAGAGGGTGTAACCGAAGGAATAAATAGAACCTGTTACTGAAGAACCAAAGAACTGCATAATGGGGGAGAAGATTTTACCCATAAATGTATCGGTAGTACCAAATGCACCCATCATAACAGCAGAAACTATAAACACGGTAACATTACCATCTAAAACCGCGTTGAAGCTGTTATCAAAACCTGCAGAGATGGCACCATCAATGGTTTTTCCGTTTCTAAATTCCTCGCGAATACGCTCGGAAGCAATAACATTAGCATCAACACCCATACCGATAGAAAGGATAATACCTGCTATACCGGGAATGGTAAGAGTAACGCCGTTAAAGCTCTCAAAGAAGCCTGAGGAACAAGCAAGCATACCTGCAACCTGACCTAAAAGGGCAATTGATGTTACAACACCGGGGAGACGGAATAAAACAATCATAACAATGCATATTACGATAAAAGCAGCAATACCTGCAACTGTCATAACATTGAGAGCTTGAGTACCAAGAGTAGGACTGATTATTTGTAGCTTGTTATCATCAGCCTTCAAGGAGAAGGGGATAGAACCTGCATTGATGATAGAGGCGAGCTCATTAACATAATCTGCGGTAAATACAGAAGCGTCACCGCTAATTATTGCTTTACCATCGGTAATAGCCTCATTTACGGTAGGAGCGCAGATGTAACTGTCACTGCCTTCGAGCCAAATCGAAATAACACCCTTACTGCTTGCTAATTTGCTGGTTGCGGTAGCGAACTTTGAACTACCGTTCTTAGTAAGCTCCAATTGAACTATGTAACCGCCGCTTTCACGATCGTATCCTGGGGATGCGCTGGCAATGTCGCTTGCGCCCTGAAGAACGATGTTTGATTTATCAGAAGCGGGAGCTTCTGAGCCTTCACAGAAGGTAAGAACGGCAGTATTACCTAATTCCTTAACTGCGGCAGCGGGATCAAAACTTTCATCTTCTGATTGCCAAGGGAAGCGAACAATTACCTGTTTGTTACCAACATCGGTACGAACTTCGCTTTCGGTAATACCCTTTGCAAGAAGTCTGGCTTCCATAACTTCTTTAATGGAATCCATATCTGCTTGAGTTATTTCATCAAGTTTAATGTCGGAATTAGCATCCAAGTTGGGTTCAAAGATTGCCTCTACACCACCACGAATGTCAATACCCCAAGTAATGTCTTCTGCGCCTTTTAAATAAACCGTTCTTGTATCTCCGTAGTAGTTGTCAATACCAAAGAATGATGTGTAAGCAAACACGAAAATAAGTATTGCAACAACGAAGAAGGTTAATTTTTTAGCGCCTTTTGTTTTGCGTTTCCTTTTCATGGAAAATCCTCCATCTGTTAATTTATGGCTTCAAAGAATTTAATTGATAAACAAAAACCTTATTCAAAAACTCTTTTTAGCCTAATAAATCTATTATATAGTTTAATGATTAAAAAGTCAATGTTTTTTGGTTAAAATAGTATAAAATTTACAAAAAACAAATTATTTTGCCAAAACTTTTTCAATAACTGCGATTTTCACACATATAGCCAACAATTCAGCCGCAAGTGTAATTTCTTCGTTATCGGGGTAGGATGGCGCAATTCTTAAATTACTGTCCTTAGGGTCTTTACCGTAGGGGAAGGTTGCGCCTGCGCCTGTAAGCACAAGACCGGCTTCTTTACATAATGAATGGGTTCTTTTTGCACAGCCCTCAGGAAGATTTAAGCTTATAAAGTAACCGCCCTTGGGTTTGGTCCATTCTGCAATATCTAAACCGCCGAATTCCTTTTCAAAGCGATCTAAAACGATTTCAAATTTAGGACGCAAAACCTCTGCGTGCTTTTTCATATGCTCTAAAACCTTATCAAGAGAGGTGAAAATGCGTGCGTGCCTGAGCTGATTAAGCTTGTCGGGACCTATTGTTTGAAATCCCATACGACCTTTAATTCTTGCAACATCTTCGGGACCGGCGGTTTGAGCCGCAACACCCGCGCCGGGGAAGGTTATTTTAGAGGTAGAGGTAAACTGAATTACAAGATTTTGATTGCCAAGTTTTATACATTCATCATATATATTTAAAAGCTTGTCATCCTCATCATATAAACCGTGAATAGCATAAGCGTTATCCCAAAATACACGGAAATCTGTAGCAGCAGGCTTTAAAGCAGCAATTCTGCGAACCGTTTCATCGGAATAGGTTATGCCTTCGGGATTGGAATACTTGGGAACACACCAAATACCTTTTACAGATGAGTCTTTAACCAGTTCTTCAACTACATCCATATTTGGTCCCTCGGGAGTATTTTCAACCGTTATAAGCTCAATACCAAAATGTTCGCATATGGCAAAATGTCTGTCATATCCGGGCGAGGGGCATAGGAATTTAATGTTGCCTTGCTTCATCCAGGGCTCTGCGCCAAAACCATGTGTCATAGCTTGAGCGATTGTATCAAACATCATATTAAGGGAAGAGTTTCCCCCAACGATTACTAAAGATTCATCAACACCAAAAATCTCTGAAAAAAGTCTTTTAAGTTCGGGAAGACCATCTAAACCGCCGTAGTTTCTGCAGTCAATACCTGTTTCATTTTTGTAACCCAAATCATTGCTTACGGCATCAAACATTTTAGAACTTACATCCATTTGAGTAGGTCCGGGTTTTCCACGGGACATATCAAGTTTAATTCCGCGGCTTTTGAAAGAATCATAACGAGCCATTACTTCACTAAGCTCATTTTCAAGCTCTGCCTTAGTTAGAGTTTTGTAATACATATAATTGCCTCCGAATAGTCCAACATAATTATAATTAATCATTATATATTATTACTTGTTTTTTTTCAAGTATATTTTGATAAAATTCAATTTTTTGTTAATATTGATTAAAAATATCGATTGATTTTTAAAATTAGATGGATTAATGTATCTTTTTTATTGACATACTAACCAACTTTTGATAGTATTAACTTACCATAATGTTAGGAGTGTTGGTAATGATTTCAACAAATTTTATTTCGGCGACTAAGAAGTTTTCCTCATATGAATATGAAACACATATTCCCGCACCATATATAAGAAAAACCTTCGATATTATTAATGAAATCGACTCAGCAAAAATAACCATTTGCGGTTTAGGATTTTATGAGCTTTTTATTAACGGTAAGCGAATTACCAAAGGTTTGCTTGCACCATATATCTCAAACCCTGATGATATTCTTTACTATGATGAATACGATTTAACCGAGTTGCTTTTAAAAGACAAAAATGCAATTGGCATTATGCTTGGTAACGGAATGTTAAACTGCTTTGGCGGTACGGTTTGGGAGATGGAAAAGGCTGTTTTCCGCAGTGCGCCAAAGGTTGCTCTTGCTTTAGAAATCGTTTATAAAAACGGTGAAAAAATTGTAATTACCGCAGATGAAACCTTTAAAACACATCCTTCTCCAATTCTTTTCGATGATTTGCGATGCGGTGAGATTTATGATGCAAACAAAGAGATTAAGGGCTGGAATTTACCTGATTTTGATGATAGTGCTTGGGAAAACTGTATTTCTGCTGAAACGCCTCGGGGTGAAACTAAAATTTGTACTGCAGAACCGATAGTTGCTGTAAAGAAATTAAACCCTGTTTCAATTATTAAGGATAAACGCGTAGTTTTAGATGAAGCGTGGCGTCATCCTTTAATTAAGGTTGAAGTGCCTATGCCCGCGGAGGATAAAATTGGTTATCTTTATGATTTTGGTGAAAATTCAGCAGGACTTTTTACCCTTAAAATAAAAGGTGAAAAAGGACAGAGAATTTCTATTCAAACAGGTGAGGTTTTAAATCAAAACGGTGATTTAGATATACGTGGTATGCATTTTCAACCTGATGCATTTCAGCACAGAGCCGTTTATACTCTAAAAGGTGAGGGAATAGAGGAGTATACTTCCACATTTACATACTATGGCTTTAGATATTGTTTGGTTAGCGGTATTACCGAAGAACAAGCTACTAAAGATTTGCTAACTTATACCGTTATGTCATCCAATTTGCAAAAAAACGGTGATTTTTCTTGTTCAAATGAAATTGTTAACCGACTTCAAAGAGCGACATTTAATTCTGATGTTTCTAATTTCTATTATTTTCCCACAGATTGTCCCCATAGAGAGAAAAACGGATGGACTGCCGACGCCGCCCTTTCGGCAGAACAGATGCTTTTTAACCTGACTCCCGAAAACTCTTATCATGTATGGCTTGATAATATTCGTAAGGCTCAGCGGGAGGATGGCGCCCTCCCCGGAATTGTTCCTACAAGCGGTTGGGGCTTTGAATGGGGTAACGGTCCCGCTTGGGATTCTGTTTTGTTCTATTTACCTTACTATACTTGGATACAGCGCGGCGATACCGATATTATTAAGGAAAACGCAGGCGCTATGGTGCGTTATTTGAATTATATTTCTACTAAGCGCGACCAAATGGGACTTATTCATATCGGTCTTGGCGACTGGCTTCCCATTAATTATAAAACACCTTATACTCCCTTGGAGGTTACCGATACTTTGGTAACTCTCAATCTATGCCGTCTTGCAGAAAAGATGTTTGCGGCGGTCGATATGTTGCCTCAAAGCATTTTCGCGGGTGCTCTTTTTGATGAAATCCGTGAAGATGCCAGAAAAGCCCTTATCTTACCCGACGGTGTAACCATTATGGGCAGAAGTCAAACGGCTCAGGCTATGGCAATTGAGTTTGGATTATTAGAGGAGTCGGAAAAACAAGGGGCACTCAACGTTTTGGTGGATTTAATTCACGCGGCAGATGACCATTTGGATTCGGGTTGTCTTGGTGCAAGAATTATTTTACACACTCTGGCGAAATTTGGTTATGCAGAGCTTGCGTATAAAATGATAACCCGTACAGACTATCCCTCTTACGGTCATTGGGTTGAAAAGGAAGATGCTACTACCTTGTTTGAGGATTTCCGTCACCCGAGTGCTCAGCCCGCTTCCAAAAATCACCATTTCTTCGGTGATATTAGCTCTTGGTTCTTTAAGCATATTACAGGAGTTAAAATTAATCCTTTAGACCGCGATGTAAAAGAAATTGAAATTTCTCCCAATTTCATTGAGTCTTTAGAACACGCTGAAGGTTACCAAAATCATTTATGCGGTAAGCTTGAGTCAAAATGGGTTAGAGAGGAAAATATTATTAAGTTAACCGTTACCGTTCCCGAGGGATGCTATGGATTTTTAAAACTACCTAAGGGCTATTCCATACATGATAACAGCCATAATCCTATATACCGTTATGCTATTAAGGAATTAACCCCCGGCGTAACCGAGTACATTATTAATGCTGATTAATTTTAATCTTTGATTATTAAACCGCCCAACAGTTTTCAATTACTGTTAGGCGGTTTGTTATATAGTATATAGTATATGTATTTAATTAAATTAAAAATCGTAGCTTATCATTATATCATCCTGTAACCATCCACGATTTTTTACAAAAACATCTGCAAGGTCAACTGCTTGGAAAGCAACATTGAATGGCTTGTTGTTATCTGCAACAGTTACTTCGATTTTTATGGTGTGTTTGCCAGGCTTAGTGAGTATTTTTGCATCGGGAGAAGGACGGTGATAAGCAGGAAGATAGGGGTCTCCCTTTTCACGGTCAATAACCAATTCATCATCTAACCAAAGCTTAACATTGTTGTGTGATGTGTGTACCATATAACGCATATCGAGCTCGTTAGGCATATCCATAACGGTTTCAGCGGTGAAAACATCTCCAACATTTGCGGTGAAAAGCTTTTCAAAATCAATACGGTGAGTGGGACAGGCAAGTGTTGATTTTTTATCACCGTTTTTTGAAACAATCCAATTGTAGGTGGGACGAAGGGCAAAATCAAAACGCTCCGAACTCCATAGAATATTGTTAATATAGCGTTCTATCACTATCTGTAGAGGATAAGTGGCTTTGAACTTGCCATTTCCCTTAACATAGGTTTCACAACTGAATTTTTCTCCCGAAGCTAAAGTGAATTCTGCCATTTTGCCTGTTTCAAGTCCGTCGGGTGAGATAATTCCAATTTTGCCTTTATATTCAATTGGCATTTTGTTTTCAACCGTTAGGAAAAGTTTTTTTGTTTCAGCTCGGTCAATTGTTGGAGTGTTGTCGGCGTAATTCAGGCTTATTACTAAGTCGCGTTCACAAACACAGTCTAACGGAACACCAAATTTGGTTGTATTAATATCAAAATCAATCTCAAATACAGATTTATCAATTGCGTTTTCATAAGCTACCGATAGAACCTTTTGCGCTTTAATAGAACGCTCTGTAAGCTCTTTAATATCCTTTGGTATTCTAAAACCGTTTACCTGAGGACAGGTTACTATTGATGTACCGATGGGGGTTATCCATTTTTGAGGAATACTTTCTGCGCCGTATAAAATACCCAGAATGGAGCCGGCGGTTGCGGCGGTGCAATCGGTGTCATAACCACAGTTAAGCGCCTTTAAGAGCTTGTCTGAAAAATCTTCACCATAAAAAAGTCCAAGCATTGTAAAGGCAATATTAAGCGGAGCAAAACAGAAATTATCGGTACCGTAATCATCAATTAAGTTTTGTCTGGCGGTTAGCCAATCAACATTATTTTTATGGTACTTTATTAGGTCTTTTATTGCAAGTGCAGTTATGCAATCGTTTGGTATAAAAGTAAGGGCTTTGTTTGTGATTTCTTCTAAATTATTATTTTCAAATGCCATACTTTCAAGCGCCGCGAAGAAAACCTCGCCGTAAACACCTTCTCCGCCTGCGTGGTCAACAATAGCGTCTTGATATGCAAAATATGCGGCGAGTTCGGGATTATTTGGAGCGAGTACAGCCCATATTTCGGAACGAATAGGGGAGCCCATACAGTCTACAAATTCATTGTTGAAATGCCCCGAAATAGGCGTCTGAACACCGCGACGAGCATTTGAAAGAAAAAGAGCATATTCATCCATACAGAAAAACACATGACTTTTCCATTCTGCAGCGATATGGCGTGAGGTTATGTTTATTCCGTATTGTTCAATTGTGTGTAAGTTCAAAAGCTGTAAATCCAAATCATCATTTTCCATAGGCGAACCATCAAATTGCTGAGTGTAAAAAGTATGATGCATAAGCTCCATTTTACCTTCAACAGGGCCACCTAAGGTGCCACCTATATTTTTACCCAACCAACATCCGTATACCTTGTCATACATAATTTTGTTATCCATAATAAAACCCCTTTCAAGATTTTCTAATTTTAGTATACTTTATTGTTTTTGAAATTTAAAGTAATATTTTTTTACTTTTTTCCCGTTATTTTTGTTTTTGCTTGTTTTACTTGTTGACAAAATAGCTTTAGTATGGTATTATAATATCACTTTAGTGTGGTAAAACGCTAAAACAAATTTTGGAGGTTGTTATTATGAAAAAATTTTTAGTTGTATTTTTAAGCGTTATTATGTTATTTACCGCTATTTTTACCATGGCGGGATGTTCTAAGGACGACAATGTTCTTACTTGTGGTGTTACCATTTTTGAGAATATGAACGAAAAAGATGAAAATGGTAATTGGACCGGTTTTGAAACTGAATTTGCACAAGAGGTTGGTAAGCTCATTGGTATGGAGGTTGCTTTTCAGGAGATTGATTGGGGACAGAAATACAATGAGTTAAATGCCGGCGCAATTGACTGTATTTGGAATGGCTTTACCGCTAATTCTGAGGATGAAGGCGTTAAGAGAAGTGAATTAGTTGATTTTTCTTATGGCTATATGCTTAATCAGCAGTGTATTGTTGTTAAAAAAGATGCAGTTGATACATATAAAACCGAAGCAGACCTTAAGGGTAAAAAGGCTTGTGTAGAGTCCGGTAGTGCAGGTGCATCATATGCTGAGTCTGTTACCGATAAAGATAAGGTTTTTGCTGCTACTGCTCAAATCAATACATTTACCGAGGTTAAATCGGGTGCTGTTGATTTTGCTGTTGTTGATATTCTTCTTGCTAAAAATATTTGCGGAAACGGTGACTATACAGATCTTGCAATTGCAGAAGCTATTGAATTAGAGTCTGAAATTTATGCTATTGGTTTCAAAAAAGGCAGTGAGCTTACCGCAAAGGTAAATGAAGCTATCAAAACTCTTGAAGCAAATGGTAAACTTATGGAACTTGCCGAGAAATACGGTTTTGAAAATGTTCTTAAGGTAACCGAAACTATTGAATAATTTTAAACTAATTTAAGGAAAATAATAATGGGATTTTGGGAAGTAACTTTAAGTTTGGTTGAAGGACTTAAGTACACCTGCCTGATTTTTGCGCTAACACTCGTGTTAGCGCTTCCTTTGGGTTTGGTGATTTCTTTTGGTTCAATGTCAAAATTCAAACCTCTTGCATATGTTATTAAAACTTTTGTTTGGATAATTCGCGGTGTACCGCTAATGCTTCAGGTAATAATATTCTTTTATGTACCCGGCTTTGTTTTTGGCACACCTGTGCTTTCAAGATTTGCTTCGGTTATAGCGGCATTTGTTATTAATTATGCTTGCTATTTTTCGGAAATATATCGTGGTGGAATTGAAAGTGTACCTCGCGGTCAATATGAGGCAGGTCAAGTTTTGGGTATGACAAAAAGTCAGGTGTTTTTTAAGGTTATACTTATGCAGGTGGTTAAAAGAATATTGGCTCCTATGTCTAATGAGGTTATAACTCTTGTTAAGGATACAGCTCTTGCCAGGGTTATTATGATTGTGGAGGTTATTCAAGCAGCGCAAAATTTTGCCGGATATGGCTTAATGTGGCCATTATTCTATACGGCAGTTTTCTACTTGGCTTTTGTTGGAATACTCACCTTGTTGTTCGGCTTTTTTGAGAAAAAGCTCGATTATTATAAAATATAATTCGGGAGAGGAAGCTTTTTTATGGCAGTTTTTGAAGCAAAAAATATTAAGAAAAGCTTTGGAAAAACCGAAGTTTTAAGGGATGTTAGTTTTGATATTGAACAAGGCGAAGTTTTGTGCATAATCGGTTCCAGCGGTAGCGGAAAAACCACCCTTTTGCGTTGTATGAATTTTTTGGAAATTCCCGATCAAGGGCAGTTTTTTCTGAATAATAACTTGCTTTTTGATGCAGAGGATCACAGAACGAGAAGTGATGAGGAAATTCGTCAAAATCGTCTTCATTTTGGACTTGTTTTTCAACAATTCAATCTTTTTCCTCAGTATAATGTTTTGCAAAATGTTACTTTAGCTCCCACCTTGCTTAAAAAGGGTACAGCTGAAGAAATTGATTTAAATGCGCGAAATATTATTGAATCTGTGGGCCTTAGTGATAGAATAGAGCATTATCCTTGTCAGCTTTCGGGTGGTCAGCAGCAGCGTGTTGCAATAGCCAGAGCCTTGGCGCTTAACCCCGATATTCTTTGTTTTGATGAACCTACAAGCGCTCTTGACCCTGAACTTACGGGTGAGGTGCTAAAGGTAATCAAAGAGCTCAAAACAAAAAAGACCACTATGATTGTTGTTACGCACGAAATTGAGTTTGCTAAAGAGGTTGCCGATAAAGTGATTTTTATGGCAGACGGTGTAATTGTCGAATCAGGTACTGCTGAACAAGTTATTGTAAATCCTAAAAACGAAAGAACCAGAGCCTTTCTTTCAAGGTTTAATACAATGTAGTTTTTTAACCCTGTTTTACGCAGGGTTATTTTAATATAACAATATTTGGCTAAAACTAAACAATAATGTATTAGAAAATATTTAATAAAAAAATTATACTGAAATAAAGTATAGGAGGTATTTTTATGAGAAATGATATTGCTATTCAAATGTATTCTATTAAGGATATTACCAATGAAAATCCCTTAAACGGCTTTAAACTTGTTTCTGAACTTGGCTTTAAAAACATAGAATTGGCGGGTGATTACGGTTTAAGTGCCGATGAATTCAAAGCCAAATGTGATGAATATGGACTTAAGGTTATAAGCGCACATATTGGCGGAGAAAACAGACCGATTGAAGAAATTAAAGAAATTATAAAATTCCAAACTGCAGTTGGAAATAATATGGTCGTTTGTCCTTGGAGTCCTTGTAACGACTTGGAGTCTACAAAGAAAATTGCGAAAAGTTTAAAAGGTATGCAGGATATTTACGAAAGCGAAGGCTTTGCTTTTGGCTATCATAATCATGGATTTGAACTTAATAAAATTGATGGCGATTTAAGAATAATTGACATAATAGCCGCTGAAGGTGTTAAGCTTCAACCCGATATACATTGGGTAAAGGTTGGCGGTGCAGAGCCTTTAGATTTTATGAAGCAGTATAAAAATCAAATTATTTCTTTGCATTTTAAAGAATATGGCGCTAACAATACCAATCCTGAGTTTGGTGAGGGTGGTATTTTAGACTGGCAGGCTATTATGGATTTTGGTAAAGAGATTGGCGTTGAATACAATATTTTAGAGCAGGAAGAATACTCCCTTCCTGTTGAAGAAAGTATTGCAGTTTGCGCTAAAAATCTTAATAAAATGTTTAAATAGTTTTGGAGGTTATTATTATGAAATTAGGTGTTTTAACAGTTCCCCTTTATGATAGAAGCTTAGAAGAAGCGGTAAAATGGCTCAGTGAGAGAAAGGTTACTGCTTTAGAAATCGGTTGTGGCGGCTTTCCGGGTAACACTCATATTAATCCTGATGATTATTTGGGAAATCCTTCCAAGTTGGAAGAACTAAAGGCTCTTTTTGCAAAATATAATATGGAAGTTGCAGCGCTTTCTTGTCATGGAAATGCCGTTCATCCCGATAAAACTGTTGCCGCAAAAGCAGATGAAGATTTTAGAAAAACAGTTTTAATGGCTGAAGCATTGGGTGTTAATACCATTGTAACTTTTTCAGGCTGCCCCGGTGGTTCGGCTGAGGATAAAACTCCCAACTGGGTTACATGCTCTTGGCCTGATGATTATACTAAAATTTTAGATTATCAGTGGAATGAAGTGTTAATTCCGTATTGGAAAGAAGCGGTTTCTTTTGCTAACGCTCACGGAGTAACTAAAATCGCTCTTGAGATGCATCCCGGATTTTGTGTTTATAACACTACTTCCTTGCTCAGACTTCGTGAGGCTGTTGGTGATACCATTGGTGCTAATCTTGACCCAAGCCATCTTTTGTGGCAGGGTATGAATGCGGCTGAAACTGTTAGAGTTTTAGGTAAAGCCATTCACCATGTTCACGCTAAAGATACCTATTTAGATGTTACTAATATTAAAAAAGCGGGTGTTCTCAGCACAGGTCATTACAGCGATATTTTAAATAGACCTTGGACCTTCCGTACAGTTGGTTATGGTATGGCTACAGAAGATTGGAAGGCTTTTGTGAGTATGCTTAAAATGGTAGGCTATGATGGAGTGCTAAGTATTGAGCATGAAGATATGCTTATGTCTGTTGAAGAAGGACTTAACAAAGCAATTACATTTCTTTTAGATGTAATGACCTTTGAAAAACAGGGCGATATGTGGTGGGCTTAAATTTAAAGTCTTTTTACCGTATGTTTTTTCTTAAATGAGGGAATATAATGACTGGTTTTAGATTTCCAAAAGAGTGTACAACGATTATTGATGTTACCAAGCCACCATACAATGCCGACCCTACAGGGAAAATTGATTGTACAGCGTCACTTCGCAGAGCTTTTAATGACATTATGCAAGGTTACCAAGATGAGTTTAACAAAACCAAAGCCAAGCTTGAAGCTATGTCTGATCCGAATGCTCTTATTACCTTTGAAATTCGTAAGGTTGAAGGCAAGATGAATGTAATTTTCCCTGAAGATTTGCCTATTGCAAAAATAATTTATTTTCCAAATGGTACATATTTAGTTAGTGATACAATTTCTTATTTTATTGAAGATTTTAGAAATATTCTTTTTGGGTTGCCAAATTTGGAAATGAATTGCAGAATAAGAATTTTGGGTGAAAGTAAAGAAAATACAGTAATAAAACTTAAAGATAATCTTTCTGCATTTGAATACGGAAACGATCGTCCTGTAATTAGTTTTATTCAAGGCTATGATACAAATATCGCCCACAATAACATAATTGAAAATCTAACAATAAACATTGGTAAAGGTAATCCCGGTGCAACGGGAGTAAAATTTTACGCTAATAATACGGGTGCCGCCAGAAATCTTCGTATAATATCTGAGGATGGAAAGGGTAATACAGGTTTTTCGATTATTAACGATATGGCGAGTGCTTGTTATGGCAAAAATTTAGAAATCGAAGGTTTTAATTTTGGTATAAGAGTTGATACCAGAGCAATTGCCGCCTTTGAGCATATAACATTAAAAAAACAAAACCGCTACGGTGCGTTTGTAGGCAATGCAACAGTCTCCTTTAAGGATATTAAAAGCGAAAACTTTGTTCCAGCGTTAAGGGCTAATGGTACTAGCGGCGCTGTAGCCGTAACAGATGCTGAGTTTTTAGGCGGAAATCCTATCGATTCTGCGATTTATTACCGTTATGGATTTATATTCTTAAGAAATATTAAATCTCAAGGCTACGAAAATATTGTTAACACAAATAGAAGTTTTACCTTTGAAGAACCGGTAAAAGAATATCTTAGCGAATATAGTTCCTTCGGACCTCGTCTTTTATTCAATCAGGAAAATCCCTGTTCATTGAATTTAGATGTCCCAAACACACCTATGGTTGATTGGGATGCTCCGCAAAACTGGGTATGCGTAGATTCTTTTGGTGCAAAGGGTGATGGTGTTACCGATTCTACAGATGCAATTCAAAAGGCTATGAATAGCGGAAAATCCACTATTTATTTCGGCGCGGGGCAGTATTTAATTAATGGAGTTATTGAAATTCCAAATACTGTTAAACGGGTTAATTTTATGTACTGCGACCTTGCATCGGGTAAGGATATTTGTAAAATGCCAAATACCGGCGTTTTTAAAGTGGTAGGCGAAAGCGAATCCCCGTTAATTATGGAAGATTTATTCGCTTTTGAAAAGTTTTTTGGGCTTTCAACCTTTGTTGAACACGCGTCAAAACGCACTTTAATTTTAAGTGATTTGCATATTCAAGCATTGTCTATCTATTTCAATTCTGTTTCCGACGGTATTGTTTTCGTGGAAAATGTAGGCGGAACAATTGGCGGTGTGCCTGGTGCAGGTGTTCGAAAAGAGGCACTTTCGGGTGAAGAAAAATATATCTATGACAGAAACATTCCTATGTTTAGTTTTAAAAATCAAAGGGCTTACTGCAGAATGATAAATCCTGAAAAAAGCCTTCATGAGGTTGTAAACGATGGAGGAATTTTGTGGGTAATGGGATGTAAAACCGAGGAAGAGGGAACGGCTTTTGAGACCAAAAATGGTGGTTTTACCGAGGTTATAGGCGCTCAGCTTTTTATCGGTCTTGGTATGGAATACCCTGCAATCATTAATGAGAATTCAAATGTGAGTGCTTTCGTTTCAACATTGGGTATGACAGAGCGTCAGCACTGGCCCATTGTCGTTTCTGAGACTCAAAATGGTGTTACTAGGTTGCTTAAAAAGGAAGATTTGCCACTGTGTTATAATGGTAGCGTTATGATACCGCTTTATGTAGGTGAAAAATCAAAACAATAGTTTTAAAAGGCTTAAGACCAATTGCAAATAAGCGGTCTTAAGCCTTTTTCACATCTTTTAGGACAAGTGAATAAACTGAATGTAGGGGAGTGACTTCCCCTTAAAATTCAGCAAATTTGGTGCTGTAAAATGAAATTTCGGTAGGAGGATAGGGTATGGATGATTACCTTAAAGAATTTGGAATATCTCCGCAGGAATTCGGTATTGATAGATTTTTAAAAACCAAAGCTCCGGCGGAAAGAAGTGAAAGAAGTGCTCACGCCAAAAAAGTCATCCGTAATTCGGGTATGGGAGAAGATAGATTTTCAGATATTAAGCTGCGAAATTTGCCTCTTACTATGGCGTATGTACCTTTTCAGCAAATTGAGGGTGTGTATAATTGTGAGGAAGCGTTAAAATCAGGCACATTATTTCCTAATTTGGATAAGCCCTTTTTGGGCAGAAAAGTGTAAAGGGGTGCAATGATGAGCGAGAGAGAAAGATTGCTTAAAAAGCTTTCGGGCGCACAGTTTGCCGCCCATGAAATGCAACTTTATTTAGATACTCACAAAAATGATACTGCGGCATTAAAAAGTATGCAAGAGTATCAGCGTCAAGCGGCTGAGTTTCACCGCGAGTACGAGGAACGTTTCGGTCCATTAAGTCCAAGAGATTTGTATGGTGATACCGATTTCAATTGGCTTAATGCACCATGGCCTTGGGAAAACGAAAGCGAGGCGAGAAAATAAATGTGGCAATACGAAAAGAAACTTCAGTATCCCGTAAAAATTAAAAATTGTAATCCAAAGCTTGCGCAGATAATAATCAGTCAGTACGGCGGTCCGGATGGCGAATTAGCCGCTAGCCTTAGATATTTAAGTCAGCGCTTTGCAATGCCTTACCCGGAACTCAAAGGTTTGCTTACCGATATAGGTACAGAAGAATTGGCGCATCTAGAGATGATTGGCGCAATTGTTTATCAGTTAACTCGTGATCTTAGCATTGATGAAATTAAAAAGAGTGGCTTTGACACCTATTTTGTAGACCACACAACGGGAATTTATCCTGTTGCGGCGTCTGGCTCACCCTTTACAGCGGCTTATATTCAGTCAAAGGGCGATGTAATAACCGACCTTCACGAAGACCTCGCCGCCGAGCAAAAGGCTTACTAAACAGTAGTTAAAATGAAGTTGTATTTATTCCTATTGACAAATCCATTAAAATCAAGTATAATGTAATTAAATTAAAAAAATTACATATATTTATAAAAGGGGAGTGAGTACGGATGGAAACTGATTACAGAGCACTATGTCTTGAATTGTTTGAAACAGATGATGTTAATGAACTAAAAAAGATAGCTGAAAAGGTAAAGGACAATCGTAACGCCGGTAGAAAGCAAAAATTTACTGAACAGGAAATTGAAAATATTGAGAGATTACTTGAG